>CAITQY010000079.1 GCA_903894655.1 uncultured Gemmatimonadota bacterium | reverse complement strand
GGGGTGCTCCCCGCCAACCTGCCGGCGTTCAAGGCGTTGTGCGGCGAAGAGGGTGACGACATCCCCGGTGTGAAGAGCGTCGGCAAAGGCACCGCCGTCAAACTGCTGCGCCGCTGGCAGTCTATCGAGAAGGCGCTCGAGGCCAGTGAGTTTGTCAGTCACCGCGACGACACCGCCAAGCTGGCCGGACAGCATGAGCATGTGCGGCTCATGCTGCAGCTCACCACGATCCGTCAGGACGTGCCGCTGCCGGCCATGGATCTCGCGCGCTGTGCGCTCCCCGCCATCACCTGGCCGGGCGGCTCGCAGGCCCGCGCGGGCGTATCGGCAACTGGTACCACGGGCCCGGTGTCGCGCAGCGCCGCGGGTCCCGGTTTGGAAGACGTGCCCTTCCCCGAAGAGTGATGGCGCCGCGGTCTCCCCTGCTCCGCCGCACGGCGGCGCTGGCGGCCCTCCTGACGGCCTGCGCGACCGTGGCGCTGGCCAACCCCTTCGCAGCCCGCGATCGCCGCGTGGTGGACCGTGTAGAGGCCGGACGCACCGAGAGCGAAGCCGAGCACGGGTACGCCGGCCACGACGACAGCACCGGCACGGCCGACGGCCGTGCGTACCGGCAAGCGCGCGGCTGGATGCGATACGCCGTGACCACGTTCGACGACACCGAGGTCACCATCGCCTGCACCTTTCTAGGCAGCGCGTCGGGGAGCTTCGACCTCATCGTGGAAGACAGCGTCATTGCCACGAAGCGCGTTGATGTCACGACCGGGGTGCCCACCGTGGTCGAACTCCTCGTGCCCTTCGCCGTGACCAAGGGCAAGACCAGCATCGCCGTCATGCTGCGCGCGCACGACGGCCCCACGCCACGGCTGCACGAGCTGCGCACGATTCAGGATCACAACGAAGTTCCCCTCCCGTCCGGAGTTTTCCGATGATGCCGTTGTCCGTTTCGCGTGTCACCCGCGCGGTGTGTGCGCTCACGACTTCCGCCCTGTTCCTCGCCGGCGGCACCCTCTCGGCGCAGGCACCGGCGCAGGCACCGGCGCAGACACCGGCGGCCAAGACCGCACGCGCGAGCGCGTCGGGCGCGCAGTGGCTCACCCGCCCCGAGCGCACCGACTACGCCGAGACCAGCCGGTACGACGAGGTCATCGCGTACATGAAGCAGATGGCGGCGGTGAACCCGAACATCCATCTCACGACCTACGGCTATACCACCGAAGGACGGCCGCTACCGTTGGCCGTGATCGGTGCGCCGGGCGCCAGCGCCGAGCAGGTGCTCGCGACCAATAAGACCCGTGTGTACATCCAGGGCAACATCCACGCCGGTGAAGTGGAAGGGAAAGAAGCGCTGCTCTGGTTACTGCGCTCGATCGCGAAGGGGGAGCGCAACGCGTGGCTCAAGAGCACCGTGCTGCTGATCAATCCGATCTACAACGCCGACGGCAACGAGCGCGTGTCGGTGGCCAACCGCGGTTCGCAGGCCGGCCCGGTAGGCGGCATGGGC
>CAITQY010000078.1 GCA_903894655.1 uncultured Gemmatimonadota bacterium | reverse complement strand
CTGTTCTTCGCGAGCCTTCGCGCGCTTCGCGGACTTCGCGTGAACCGACCCAACTCTCCAACGCAGCACGGCGCTGTCAGCAAGCACACCCGCGAAACGAGTGCTACCCAACCCGCCGCGCCACATGCTGCGCAATCCCGCCGAACAAGTAGCGCCGCACACTCACCACCTCGAATCCCTCACGCTGCAACAGCGCCGAGAACTCATCGGCCGTCATGAAATCGCGAATGCTGCGCGCGATGTAGCCGTACACGATAGGATCGCGGTGCCAGAGCCAGCCCACCGCGTTGCCGGCCACGCCGAGATACCACAGGAACAGGGCGCGCCACGGCCCGAAGCCCGGACGGTAGAAGTCGAGGGTGACCAGCGCACCGCCGGGTCGCACCACGCGCGCCATCTCGCGCACGCATTGCGCCGGGTCGGGCACATTCCGCACGCCGTAGCTGGCGCTCACCACATCGATCGTCGCGCGGTCCTGCGGCAGGGCCATCATGTCGCCCACCATCGGCGTTACGCGACCGGCGACATCCGCGTCGACCGAAGTCAGCCGCGTACGCGCTGCGTCGATCATGCGCGGCGACGCGTCGAGCGCTTCGACCGTCGCCTGCGGCAACGCGCGCGCCAACTGCGCCGCCACGTCGCCGGTGCCGCTGGCCAGGTCGAGCACGCGGCGCGCGCCCGGCGCCACGGCAATCACGGCGGCAATCGCGCGCCGCTTCCAGCCCGCATCCATCCCCAGCGAGAACCACTTCGTGAACGCATCGTAGCGCGGCGCGATGATGTCGAACATCGGCGTCACAAACGCCTGCTTGCGCGACGGATCCGCGAGATACGCGTCGACATCGAGGGAACCGAGCTTGCGTTCGGGCGTACCGGCGGGCGGCGTCATGCAGGTCGGGACGGGGTATATTTCAAGAATGTCAGCACCGGCACGTTCCTCTCGCGGCCGCATCAGCGGTCGTATCAGCGGTCGTATCAGCGGTCGTATCAGCGGTCGTATCAGCGGTCGTATCAGCGTCAGCACACTGGCCCTCGTGCTGGTGGGGCTCGCCTGTACGGTGCTGATCGCGAAGCGCGCGACCGCCGAGAAGCATACGGGGAATCTACTGGCTGACCATGGCGTCGTAGCCGGCACGGATACCGCGCCGTCCACCGCGCCCACGGCGGAGCAGGCCACGGGCAGCATCACGGTGGTGGCCCTGAACGGAAAGGTGGTTCCCCTGCACACCAAAGGCGAACCAGCCATTCTCATGATCAGCTCGCGCACCTGCCCCTGGTGCAAGCGGGCGCTCAAGGATCTGGGCGTCATGGCGGCCGGGCGCCCACTGCCTCGCCTCAAGCTGCTCACGCTCGAGGGGGCCGGCGAAGGCGTGGCCATGCTCGCCCAGGAGCAGCTCACCGGCGCGCAGCTCATCGGGCCAGCCGGTGGTGCGGATCGGCAACGCCTTACCTCCCGCTACGGCGGCACGCCCACCTTCGTAGCGATCGATCGCAACGGCCGCGTGGTGCGCACGCTTCCCGGATATCCGATTGCCGAGGAGATGAAGCACTGGTTCGCCGTGATGGTCGGCGATCAGGACGACCCGTAGCCGAGCGACGCTACGCGACCTTGGCCAGCCGCTTCCGGTCGAGGGTGACCAGAATCGCGCACAGCGTGATCGTGACGGCCGAGACCACGCACCACGAGCAGAAGCCCTTCAGCACGATGAACTCGCCGTACTTGAGCCGCAGCGTGAACAACACCGCCGGCCAGATCATCAGCTGCATCAGCGTATTGGGCCACCTCTCGTCTTCAAACTTGGACATAGTGCCGATCGTGGCGGCCACGAACAGCAACGCGTAGCCCACCGCGCCGATCAGCGCCACGTCGACGCCCAGGAACCAGCCGTAGCGGCTGCCCTGCACGTACTCGCACCCCCCGGCGCTGCTGCAGCCGAGGGAACCGGTGAGACCAAGCTTCCAAAGGTGCAGATAGAGCGCGACCAGCCCGGAAACGAGGCTGCCCAACGCGATGCCCATGCGCTGTGTCACGTGAGACGAAGTATGAGACGAGGGAAAGGAGGCCGAACGTCGGCGAGGCTCTATCGGATAAGATGCCCTGCCCATACCTTCGCGCGCTATGACGCCTTCTTCGACTGACCGTGCGGCCCAGATCGCCGCCACTCGTTCCCTTGCACGCACCCGATGGCGCGTGGCGGCGATCCTCACCCTGCTGATGGTCGCGGTCTACTTCGGCTTCATTCTCCTGGTCGCCTACCAGCGCGCCCTGCTGGGTGGCCTCGTCAGCGACGGCCTCTCGCTCGGCATCGTCCTCGGCGCGCTGGTCATCGTGTCCGCGTGGGTCCTCACGCTGATCTACGTGCAGTGGGCCAACCGGGTCTATGATCCGGCGCTGGCCGCGCTCCGTGCCATGCCCGGCGCGGAGTCCGCCGCCCGCAACGCCCAGGGAGGCGCCCAATGACCCTCGGCACTCCGGATCCGGTGGCCATCGGCTTTTTTGCCGTCTTCATCGCCATCACCCTGGGCATTACCTACTGGGCGGCCCGGCGCACCCAAACCACCGATCACTTCTACGCCGCAGGCCGCTCCGTCACGGCCGGCCAGAACGGTGTCGCCCTCGCCGGCGACTACATGAGCGCCGCGTCGTTCCTTGGCATCGCGGGGCTGGTGTCCACCAGCGGCTTCGATGGATTGATCTACTCCACCGGCTGGCTGGTGGGCTGGCCCGTGGTGTTGTTCCTGATCGCCGAGCCGCTGCGCAATCTCGGCCAGTACACATTCGCCGACGTCGTCGCCTCGCGACTCAATCCGATGCCGGTGCGCATCAGTGCCACCTTCGGTACGCTGGCCACGATTGCGTTTTATCTCATTGCGCAGATGGTGGGCGCCGGCAGTCTGATTCGCCTGCTCTTTGGCATTCCGTACGAAACGGCGGTGGTGATCGTAGGCTGTGCGATGATGGCGTATGTGCTGTTCGGCGGCATGCTGGCAACCACCTGGGTCCAGATCGTGAAGGCGGTGCTGCTGCTTGGTGGCGCGGCCGCACTGGCCATCATGGTGCTGGCCAAGTTCGGCTTCGATCCGCGCCTGCTGTTCGCGGCGGCGGCGGCCAAATACGGCGCCGGCGTGCTGGCGCCGGGCAAGCTGGTCAGCAATCCGCTCGACGCCATCTCCCTCGGGATGGCGCTCATGTTCGGGACCGCGGGGTTGCCGCACATCCTGATGCGCTTTTACACGGTGCCCGACGCCCGCACGGCGCGACGCTCGGTGTTCATCGCCACGGGCCTCATCGGGATGTTCTACTTGATGACCTTCGTGCTCGGCTTCGGCGCGATGGTGCTGGTGACGCCCGAGGCCATCAAGGCGATCGACGCCGGCGGCACCATGGCCGCCCCGATGCTGGCCGAGATGCTTGGTGGACGCGCCTTCCTCGGCTTCATCGCCGCCGTGGCGTTCGCCACGATTCTGGCGGTCGTGGCCGGCCTCGCCCTCTCGGGGGCCGCGGCGATTTCGCATGACATCTGGGCCAGTGTCATCCGCAAAGGGCATCCCAAGCCCGGCGAAGAGATCAAGGTGGCGCGCATCGCCACCGTCGTGCTGGCCATCGTGGCTATGGTACTGGGCATCGCCTTCAAGGGACAGAACGTGGCGTTCATGGTGGGCCTCGCCTTCGCCATCGCCGCCAGCGCGAACTTCCCGGCGCTGGTCCTCAGCGTGTTCTGGCGGCGTACCACCACCGCCGGCGCGGCCAGCAGCATGATCGTGGGCGCGACCTCCACCCTCGTGCTCATCGCGCTCTCGCCGGCCGTGCAGATCGATCTGCTGCACCATGCCACCGCCATCTTTCCGCTCAAGAATCCGGCGCTGGTCACGATTCCCCTGTCGTTCGCGACCGGCATTCTGGTGTCGCTGCT
>CAITQY010000077.1 GCA_903894655.1 uncultured Gemmatimonadota bacterium | reverse complement strand
GCGCCCGCACGCGCAGCAGCTCCAGCACGCCGTGAAACCACTCGGGGCGCGACGCGAGGTCGGCCACCGTGGCGAGGCCCGCCTTCTCGAACAACGGCGCCACCACCTGGGCCAGCTCGGCGATCGGAATCAACGCCAGATGCTGGCCGTTCATCCACTCCAGCTTCTTCGTGTCGAAGATCGCGGCTTTCGCGTGCAGGCCCTGCACGTTGAAGCGCTCGATCAGCTCCGGCAGCTGCATCACTTCGATGTCGTCACCCGGCGACCACCCCAACAGGGCGAGGAAGTTGAGCATCCCCTGCGGCAGGAAGCCCAGATGCTGATAGTCGCCCACCGCTGTCGCGCCATGACGCTTCGAGAGCTTCTTGCCGTCGGCGCCGTGAATCATTGGCACATGTCCGAACTGCGGGACATCGGCGCCCAGGGCGCGATACAACAGGATCTGCTTGGGCGTATTCGAGATGTGATCGTCGCCGCGCATCACCAGCGTGATGCCCATCGCGATGTCGTCGCTCACCACGGCCATGTTGTACACCGGCGTGCCATCAGACCGGAGGATGATGAAATCCTCGATGTCCTTGTTCGGGAACGCGATGCGCTCGTGCACGAGGTCCGGCCACTCGGTGTAGCCATCGGGCACCTTGAAGCGGATAGCATAGGGCTCGTGGCGCGCCAGCTTCTCGGCAATCTCAGCCTCGCTCAGCATGGCGGTGTCGCGATCGAACCGGTACGCATCGCCTCGGGCCTCGGCCTCGTTGCGTAGGCGCTCCGTTTCCGCCGGCGGCGTGAAGTCACGGTACGCCGCGCCGCCGTTGAGCAACCGGTGCGCGTCGGCGTAGTGGCGCTCGACGTTGGCGCCCTGGTACACGACCGCTTCGTCCCACGTGAGGCCGAGCCACTCGAGCCCTTCGAAAATGGCGCGGGTGCTTTCGTCCGTGCTGCGGGCGCGATCGGTGTCTTCGATGCGCAGGAGGAAGTCGCCGTCGAACTTCTTGGCGTACAGCCAGTTGAAGAGGGCGGTACGCGCGCCGCCGACATGGAGAAAGCCGGTCGGTGACGGGGCGAAGCGCACCCGGGGGCGCTTCACGGGAGACTCTGACGACGACATAGATGCGGCAGACCGAAGAATCGGGAACGCTACAGGACTCTGTAAAAAAACAGCGCGGGCCCGCTGATTGTGCAGCGGACCCGCGCAGCGGAGAGGGCGGGATTCGAACCCGCGATAGAGGTTGACCCCCTATGCCGGTTTAGCAAACCGGTGCCTTCAGCCTCTCGGCCACCCCTCCCAAGCTTGCCGACGGTGCCCAAAGGCAGCGGTGCAGGCCAGTTGTACCTCAGACCCGCAATCTGACCCGGAGACGCCCCGGGGTCAACCGGTGACGGAATCGGGTGTGCGCGCGCGGTGTATGCGTCGCGCATGTTCATGCCGGCGCGATGCTACCAGTCGAGGCGCGTGATCTTGCCCTTGGCGCCCACGATCCAGGCGCGGGCGCCCACGGCGCTCACACCCGTCGTGAGCGCATCGGTGAGGGTGCGCCAGCTCCGTGCGCCGTCGCTGGTGAGAAACGCACCGCCATAGCTGGTGACCACGGCCGTTTCGCGGCCAGCGCCCGGCACCCATGCCACGCCCACCAACGCGCCCGGCAGGGGGGGACGGGTGCGGAGCTCCCACGTGCGTCCGGCGTCGGTGGTGATGCCCACCACGGCCGTCGACGAGTCGGTGCGGAGTCGGTTAATGTCGGCGGCCACGACCATGCCCGTCTGGCCGTCCTTGAACGCCATTCCGGTTAGACCGGCTGCGGTGCCGCGCGTGAACGGCGTGTTCTCCACCCCCCACGTGTTGCCGCCATCACGACTGCGCAGGAGCCGTGCGCCGGGTGAGCCCGTAGCGATGAAGACCGTGCGCGCGTCGCCGTGTACGACGCACAGGCCGCTCGCCGCGAACGCGCCTTCGCCGGGCAGGGGGGCCGGCACGGCGGAAGGTGCCCGCAACGTCCACGATGCACCGTCGTTGTCGGTGCGCAGAATGTTGGTGCGCCCGCCCGAGGCATCACTGAAGGCGACGCCGGTGCGTCCACGACCACTCCCGAACGAGAGGCAGTCGTAAAACGCCGCCGTGTCGGGATTCATGAACTGCAGGGTCCATGAGGCGCCGCCGTTGGTGGTGCGATAAATCCGCGACCTGGCGCCGCTTCCCGACGACATGATCCAGGCGGTGTCGGCGTCGATGGCATGCACATCGCGAAACTCGAGGGAGTCGCCGCTGGCGGTCGGGCGCGCTTCCCAGCGGTCGCCGCCGTCGATGGAGCGAAGCACCACGCCGCCGTGACCGGAGGCCCACACGACGCGCTCCGACACCGCGTGTACCGCCTGCAGCAGCTTGGGCGTGCCGCTGGCCTGCTCGGTGATGCGCACCGCAGGGGCCAACGCCGGCGACGGGGGCTGTGCGCCGGCCGGCCGGGCGAGCGCGCTCGCGGATACGAGCCACGGCAGCGAACCCATCAGGACGACACACCGGCGTGACATACCACGGGAACGACTGGCCATGTTTTTCATACGGAAGAAGGTATCCGTGTGATCGGATGGCGAAATCCCTAGCGAAAGTCGGGGATCGCTGATTCACTTAGTAGGTTGATGTGGATTATCGGGATTGTATCGATCTCGCGCCGTGCCCCTCCAGCCTTCTGACGATGCTTCAGCTTCGCTCTCTTCGTCGCGGGATTGTCGCGACCCGCCTGCTCCTCGGTGCCACGCTCCTCGTGGGCACCATGACGGCCTGTACTGCCGACGACGAGGCGGTCACCGCGCCGGTTGTCAACACCAACACGGTCTCCGTCACGCCGCGCGTGTCGAGTCTCCGCCTCGGTCAGACGCAACAGCTCGCGGCCACGTTGCTCGATAAGAATGGCGCCACCGTCTCGGCCGGCGCTGTGACGTGGAAGTCGGCCGAGCCGACGATCGCCTCGGTGTCTGCCAACGGTCTCGTCACCATGCTCACGACGGGCAGCACGGCCATTCAGGCCACCATCGGCGGCGTGACGGGCATTGCCTCGATCCAGGGCGTGGCCGGTGTCGCGTCGGTTGCCATTGCGGGGCTGACGCGCGCGGTCGCCGTCGGCGAGCAGCTGCCGTTGTCGTTCCGCACGCTCGACGCCGCGGGCAACGCGCTGGTCGCCCGCACGGTAACGTGGAACTCGTCGGCTCCCACCGTCGTCGCGGTGAACGCCGACGGCGTGCTCGCCG
>CAITQY010000076.1 GCA_903894655.1 uncultured Gemmatimonadota bacterium | reverse complement strand
CTCGAAACTTCCCGTTTCGCGCGCGATCACCCCAAGCAGCTTGGTGGACTTGCCGATGGCGGACGCATCACCCGTTTGGTTGGCGACCTCAAGTGCCCCCCGTAGCACGCCTTGTGCCCGCGTGAACTCGCCGCGCTTTACCCACAGTTCGGCCAAATTGATGTCGAGCTGCGTACGCGCAATCAGGTCGCCGCTGAGGCTACTGATCTGCACACCTTCCAGCAGGGAGCGTTCGGCCTCCTCCCAGCGCTGTTGGGCCATAAACAGGAGCCCGAGATTGTTGAGCGCCACGCAGACGTCGGTGGTGAGGCCGAGCGTGCGGTACTCGCGTAAACTTTCCGTGTATTGCCGTTCGGCCACCACAAAGTCGCCCCGCATGTTGGCCAAGACGCCAAGGTTCTGGGCCGTCATGGCGGCGAGCTTGGCATCGCTGGCCTGTACGGCACGACCACGGGCCAACAGCTGCAGACGTTCCGCCTCATCGAGTTCGCCGCGCTGCCAGCAGACGGTGGCTTGCACATTCATGGCATGGCCCGCGGCGGCATCGTCCTTCCAGAGCTCCGCGAGCGCGAGCGCCGCCTCGAGACAGTCTCGCGCCGCGTCAATGTCGCCGTCCATATGATGCGTGCGGGCAATCCAGCGAAAGACATTGGAGACGCGCGCCGCCTCTGCTTCGGTACGGACCTGCTGAATGGCCTGCTCAAAGAGCGCACGCGCCGCCACCCGGCGACCGGCGCGCTCCTCCTGTTGTGCCTGATCCACCAAGGCATCAAAGGTGCTCTCCGGGGGATGCACGTTCCCGTCTGTCACCGCGAGGGCGGTGGCAGGACGTGGAGTGGTGTCGGATGCGGAGGCGTCCATAAGACGAGAGCGGGGGGCAACGGGGAAAACGGTGCGGGAAGGCGTCGCCGTTAGGAGTATATGCTCGCGGGTGCCAAAGCATGACTCCCCGCGCCCACGTGGGTGGCCACCGCCGACGCGCTCCCAACCATGGCCATGATGAGCAGGCAGGGAATGGCGACGAGCCACCCGGCCGATTGGAGGAACGGCACGGCGTCCTGCACCATGTTGCCCCAGCTTGGCATGGGAGCTTTCACGCCCAGCCCGAGAAAGGAGAGGCCGCTCTCGATGGCCAGAAGGTCTGCCAGCAGTAGGGTTCCGGCGGCTCCAAGGGGCGCCAGCAGGTGGGGCGCCAGGTGTCGGCGCAGGATGACGGGTCGGGACAGTCCCAGCGCGCGAGCCGCCTCAACGAAGGCCCGGGTATCGAGCTCCCGGATTTTGGTGAAGACGAGGCGGCTGATGCTGGTCCAGGAGGTGAGGCCAAGCACGACCGCGAGGAGGGTAGGACTCATCACGCCGAAGGCCACGATGGCGCCGAGCAGGAGCAGAAGCCGCGGGATGCTGCGGAGCACATCCACCGCGCCCATCATGGTGTGCGTCCATCGGGGGGACACCGACGCCGCCAGCGCGCCCCAGGCCCCCCCGGTGATCATGGCAATGGCGGTGGAGAGTGTGGCAACCCCAAGCGACGTTCGTGCGCCGAAGAGCACACGGCTAAGGACATCTCGCGCAAACGAATCAGTGCCAAGCCAGTGACGCCATGATGGCGTTTGATTTTTCAGCGTGAGCAGGTCGAGTTGCGCCGTAGGATCGTACGGCGCCAGCCACGGCGCCCCGATGGCGCCGATGCCAACGAGGGACATCGTGAGCAGGGCCGCCACAACGGCCCACCGGTGCCGCCGTGCGGCGTGGCGCGTGGGAGCTGGAGCGGTCACCGGGCGTGCTCGCGCTGGCGCGGGTCGAGGCGGTGGAGCGCGAGGTCAATGGCAAGGCTACTCAGGGTGACCGCGGTGGTGATCACCACCATTGCCCCGCCAACCATAGGGACGTCGCGCGCGGCGGTGGCGCGCACCAACAGTGACCCCATGCCGGGCCAGCCGAAGACCGTCTCCACGACAACGGCACCGCCAGCCAGTACGGGGAGCATGAGGCCAATCACCGCGGCCACGGTGGGTAGGGAGGGGCGCAGCCCGTGGCGGAGCAGGAGGCGGAACGGTGACACGCCTTTGGCGACGGCGGTGCGCATGAAGTCGGCGCCCACGGTTTCGAGCAGGGCCACCCGTTGGTGGCGGCTCACCGCGGCCCCCCAGCCAAGGGCGAGCGTCACCGCCGGCACCACCAGGTGATGTCCGGTATCCAGCAGGCGCTCCATGGGCGTTCCGGTGACCGAGATGAGGGGGTCGTACATGCCACCCATTGGGAACCAGCCGGTGCCGTAGGCCAGCACCGAGAGGAGAAGCAGGGCGAGGACGAACTCGGGCATGGCATAGACGGCCGTGAGGGCGGCACCGAGCGTGCGACTGAGCCACCAGTCGCTGCGCCAGCCTTGCAGAATGCCCACCAGCAGGCCGCAGGCGATGGCTCCCAGGAGGCCCGTGCCGGTGAGCAGGAGCGTGCGGGTCAGCGCTTCCATGACGGCCACACGCACGGATCGTTGGTCGGTGTAGGACCGGCCCAGATCGCCGTGTCCGATTCGGCCGAGGTAATGGGCCAACTGCACCGCGAAGGGCTGATCGAGCCCCCGTTGGCGGCGGAGTTCGGCACGCGCGGCGGGGCTGCGTCCGCCCTGCGCGGTGTCAGCGGCGAGGGCGTCACCAGGGGCGGCGTGGAGCAGGGCGAAGCTGAGGATGAGGGTGGTCGCGATCACGGCGCACGCATGCCCCAACCGGTAGCCTACCCGCCAGCCCGCGGTCACGGCGGTGTGGTGGGCTCGACCTGCCACGCGGAGAGCGGCGCCCACCAGGCATCGGCGCGCAGATCGGTGGGTGTCACCCGCCGGTGCACCGCGGCCACATTCCGCGGTTCGTACAGCCACACCGCTGCGGCGTCGTCCACGATCGTTTGCCAGGCACGCCGGAACAGTGCCCGTCGCGTGGTGGGATTGAACTCCCGGGCCGCGCTGTCGATGCGTGCGTCGAAGGTGGCGTTGCGGTATCGGCTGAAGTTGGCGCCGATGTTTGCCCCGCTGGAGCTGCCGCGCGGCGAGCCCCAGACCTGCCGAATGGTGGATGGGCTGGGATCGGTGCGCCAGACGTTGAGGGCGGCGTCAAAGGTCCCCTCCTCGAGACGGGCGCCGAAGACGGCCGGCTCAACGGTGGTGACGGTGGTCGTCACCCCGATGCGCTTGAATTGCTCTTGGAGCAGCACGGCCATGCGCTGCCGCGTACTGCTGGTGGATGGAAACAGCAGGTCAAAGGTGAGGACGCGCCCGCCCTTCCGACGCAGCCCGTCGGCACCGCGGCGCCAGCCGCGTGCGTCCAGTGCCTGCGACGCGGCGGCCGTGTCGAACGCCAGCTGTTGCAGCGTGGTATCGGCCCCGGCGGTGGCATGGGTAAACGGCCCCATCGCCACACTGCCAAGCGAGTCGAGGGCATTGGCCACGATCGCCTTGCGGTCAATGGCCTGCGTGAGCGCCACCCGCAACGTGTGGTCGGCGAAGAGGCGCGGCACGCCGCTCACGGCGCGGTCGTAGTTAAACAGTAGGTAGCCGTAGTCGAGCGACGGATACTCCACGGTGCGCACGCGCGACGACTGGCGGGCTTGCACGTAGGCGTCGCCACGTACCAACTCGAGCACGTCCGCTTCTCCGGCCAGCAGGCGTAGATTCGCCGCGGCGGGATCGGGGGCCACGACCCAAATCAGGCGCTGCACTTGTGGTGCCCCGCGGTAATTGGACCGGTCGGCGGTGAGCACCAGCGCCTGCTGTCGCGCCCAGCGCTCAAAGCGATAGCGCCCTGACCCCACGGGACGATCGGCAAAGGCGGAGGAGCCCAGCGAGTCCCGCGCGATGGACGCGAGCAGGTGCTCGGGCATCACCAACAGATTGTAGGCCAGCTGAAAGAACTGCTCCGGGTGTCTGGCGTGCCACCACACCACGGCGGTGAGCGAATCGCGCACCGTGACGGAGTCAATGCCCTCGAAGACATCGCGCTGCGGTGACGCCACCGCCGGGTCGGTGTACAGCGCGAAGGAAAAGCGCACGTCCTCCGCGCGAACCGGGGTGCCGTCGTGCCAACGTGCCTTGGGGTTGATCGCGAAGGCGATGGAGAGGGAGTCGGGGCTCCAGCTCCAGCCATTGGCAAGCTGCGGACGAAAGCCGCCGTCACCCACGGTCTCCACGGGAGAGACGGGTTCCGCCAGGCGATCAAAAAGTTGGTCGACCACCTGTTTTCCCTGCGTGGTACTCACCAGTGACGGAATCAACGCATCGGCATCGGCCGCGCTCACCATGGTGAGGGTCGCGGTGGCCGCGCGGTTGTCATCCCCCTCCTTCGCCTCGGGTGAGGAGCACCCCGCGGCGGCGAGAGCCAGCACCGTCACAAAGCGGGGCGTGCCGGTAAGGAAACGAACGCGGCGCATGAGTCGTCGACCGTTGGAGGCGAGGGACGATGGCAACAATTCCAGCCTAGCTGTAGATGACACGGAAGTTGTTTACAGGGGATACTGGCTGCAAGCTGAAATTGTCGAGACATCAATCCACAATCATTAAAAAATCCCCATGAAAATCCACAGGTTGGCACGTCGCACCGCCCTTCCGATCTCCCTCAGCGTCCTACAATTTTAGAGGTCGGCACACCGCGCTGAACGACCAGCCGCCGGCCTCACGCTTGCCTATCGCAGTGTGAACAACATCCCTGTCATCCATGACCGAGGCATGCGATTGCCACGGTGTGCGCGTCACGATTGTGGCAATGGGTGTTTGGGTGGAACAGTGCAGGCCAGCGGTGTGACAGTGCATGCTGACGTCAGCATAGATGTTACCTGTATCGATGTTACCTCTACGGTATATCGGGCGTCTGATCATCAGTATTGGTCTGATACGTCACAATATTTTCACCATCTCCACGGACGGGTTTGATGAAGAATGAAGAGCAGGCAGGAATCTTCCGGTTTCCTGCTGTCCGCCTAACGCGGCTGGCCCGTGTGCTCGGCGCGGTGGCGGTGGCGGCGGCGGTGGCGGCGTGTTCGATGGAAACCGCGACGTCGCCGGTGTCTGACGTTGGGGGCGATCGCGCCGCCAATATCCTGCCGGGCTCGGAACGGTTGGCGTGGGGACTTGCGCGCACCAAGCCGATTACCAAAGCGCTCACGGCGCGCGCCAGGTTTACCGCCAAGGGCGGCACGCTCGTCATCAAGGAATTAGGGGTCACCCTCACGGTGCCCGCGAATGCCCTGCCGCGCGACACGATGACGATTACCATGACGGCCCTCCCAGGAGCGATGGTCGTCTACGAGTTTGAGCCCCACGGCACGGTGTTCCGTACGCCGCTCACACTCTCGCACACGCTCAAAGGCACCAAGTACGACCCCACGCGGGACGGTCGTTTCGGTGGTCACTTCACCGACCGCAGCAAGATTTATGAGCAGAAGCAGCAGGTGCTCATCAATGAAACAGCGTCGCCGTTCATCGTCGGCGGTAGCATCAGCTTCAAGATCGGGCACTTCTCCGGCTGGATGATGTCCACCGGCTTTGCCGACGATGGAATGTAACGCCGGTCCGTTCACCACCGCCGAGCTCCCCCACCCGCGGATACGCTGACTGGAACGGCCGTATTACGGGGCTACAACGTGGTAGTGACTTAAGGGTGGAGAAGTCCGGACGTACGAACGCCGCGAATCGGGAGTGTCCGATTCGCGGCGTTCGTTTATCTGGTCACCTGGTGGTTGGTTTACTGACGGCGATAAATCGAGGTGCCGTCATTGATGGTTTCCAGAATGGTGATGTCTTTAATGGTGGAAGGCGCCACCGTGAGATAGGGTGCCGTATAACGTGCGTTGCAGCAGTCGGGCGAGCTTCGGCTGCTCGCGGCGCTCGCATTCTATTTCATTCGCCCACTGCTGAACTTGGGCGTTGTGGCCACGCGCGCCCTGATGCGCGACCGATTCCACTCGAACCAACGACCGTCGGCCAGCGTAGTGCCGGTGGTGTAGCGCTTCTGCAGCGCCGCACGCAGCTCAGCCTGTGTGGGCTCGGGCAGCGACGCCAGCTCGTTGACGATGGTCGGCAGCGCATCGGGTGAGAGTTCGCGGGTGAGATACGCGATGTCGAGCTTCCCGGTGCTGGCGAAGCGGTCGATGTTGCGCCTCGCGATCCACGCTTCGTGGTTCCAGTACAGCAGTGCCACGAACAGCACGGCGCCCACGGTGGCCGTGCGTCGGAACAAACGGCCGGTGTCGAGCGTGCGCGCCACCTCGACCGCGAGCAGCACGAGGGCGTTGGCCACCACCGTCATGTACGCTTGTGCATACAGCCGCGCCGTGGTGAATCCGTAGGCGGCTTCGTACAGCAGTACGCGATGAACAGCCGACGCCAGCAGCAGCAGGACCGCGACGATG
>CAITQY010000075.1 GCA_903894655.1 uncultured Gemmatimonadota bacterium | reverse complement strand
GCCGGTGTTACCGGCGTTCGGGTCACACCGCACCTCTTCACCACGACTGCCGAACTCGATGCCTTTGTTCGCGCGATCACCCAGCTTGCCGCCTAGCACCCTCTCATGACTTCACGAAACAAACTCGCGATCGTGCTGGCGCTGGTGTCGCTGGTGCTGCTGTGGCCGGGGCTGGTTCAGCCAGTGCTCACCATTCGCGCCACGATGGAGCTGTTTGGCACGACGCGCGAACTCTCCAACGAAACGCGCAGTGTGCTCAGCGCGATTCAGAGCCTGCACACCACCGGCAATGACTTCGTGGCGGGCCTCATCGTGCTGTTCAGCGTGTTGGTGCCGCTGATCAAGGCGGCCTTGCTGGTGCCGATCCTCGCGCTGCGTGGCAGTGCCACGTCGTACCGGCTGTACGGCGTGGTCCAGACGATGAGCAAGTGGTCGATGGCCGACGTGTTTGCGGTCGGCATGCTCATCGCGCTGCTGGTCGGGAAGGGCACCGCCAATTTGTCGGCGGCGGCCGGCACCGGTTTCTACTGTTTCGCCGCGTACTGCTTGGTGTCGAACGCGGCGTTTCAGGCGCTGAAGATCGAGCCGCCGACGCCAATCGCGCCTACTGCTTCGGCAACGACTTCGAGTCCTTTCTCGGCGAGATCTAGAACTTGGCGATGGGCTGGTTGTCCATGTTGACCATGCCTTCGATACTGCCGTCCGCGCCGAACGTGCCGTCGTGCTCAAGCCGCCTGCCCTCGGGTGCCGTCACACGAAAGCGCACCTGCTTGCCGGAACGGACCACATTGGAAATCGGCCCGGTGCCCTGACCGGGCACCATCGCCTGACCGGCAATGGTGGTGCCCGACTGCGTGAACGTGTACAGCACGGGT
The DNA here is from genome assembly GCA_903894655.1 of uncultured Gemmatimonadota bacterium. Lineage (GTDB taxonomy): Bacteria > Gemmatimonadota > Gemmatimonadetes > Gemmatimonadales > Gemmatimonadaceae > Gemmatimonas. The sequence goes on along the minus strand of CAITQY010000075.1, from coordinate 5,534 downwards.
ACCACGATCACGCTGTCCGGGAGCGGCACGGTAGCTGTGCCGGTCCAGCCACCGACCAGCACGGGCGTCGCTGCCACGGCCGCCGCCTTCACCGCGGTCTTCACCGATTTGCTCTGCGCGGCGAGAGGCGCGGCCGCCCCGGTCGCGATCATGATGGCGCCGAAGGCAGCGCCGAACCACGTCACACGTCCAGCCATCACGATATCTCCGACCAAAGGGAAGAGCCGTTGCCTAGTGGCGGAACAAACGCTCGCCGGTGAACACCATGGCAATGCCGTGCTCGTCGGCGGCGGCAATCACCTCCGCGTCGCGCACCGATCCACCGGGCTGCACGATAGCCCGTACCCCAGCCGCCGCGGCTTGATCGATGCCGTCGCGGAACGGGAAGAAAGCGTCGGAGCCCAGCGCGGCGCCGTTGGTGACATGGCCCACGCTCGTGGCCTTGTGTACCGCCAGAAAGCTGGCATCCACGCGTGACATCTGGCCGGCACCGATGCCGATCGTGGCGCCGTCGTGCACCAGCACGATGGCATTCGACTTTACACTCGCGACCGACTTCCACGCGAAGTGCAGATCGATCATTTCTTCCGTGGTCGGTTGACGCTTGCTCACCACGTTCCACTGGGCCGGCGCCACGGGCGCCGGTGCTCGGTCCTGCACCAGCAGGCCGCCACGCACGCGCTTGTAGTCCATGCCGCCCGTCGGCCAGTTCGCGCGCCCTTCCAGCACCCGCAGGTTCTTCTTGCGGCCGAGAATTTCGACGGCGTCATCGGAGAACGACGGCGCCACGATGCACTCCACGAACAAGCTGGAGATCGCTTCCGCCGCGGCCACATCGACCGGCACCGTAAAGGCAATCACGCTGCCGAACGCTGACACGGGATCACAGGCCAACGCCTTCTTGTAGGCCGCGAGGGCGTCGAGGCCGGTGGCGACGCCGCACGGTGTGGTGTGCTTGATGATCGCGCAGGCCGGTTGATCGGCGAATGGCTCGATGGCGAGCAAGGCGCCTTCGAGGTCGAGCAGGTTGTTGAACGAGAGTTCCTTCCCGCCCTTCTGCACCAGCGCGCCCAGTCCGGCCCCGGGCGTCTCCACGTAGAACGCCGCGCGCTGCTGCGGATTTTCACCGTAGCGCAGCGCTTGCTGCTTCTCGAAGGCGATCGGATAACGGTCGGGGAACGGTTCGCCACGCTGCTGCGCGAACCACTGCGCAATCGCCGCGTCATAGCTGCTCGTGTGCGCGTACACCTTCTCGGCCAGCAACGTGCGAAAGGCGAGGTCGTCGCCGCCCGCCTGCACGATCTCGAGCACATGCGCGTAGTCGGTGGGGTCAACGATCACCCACACCGAGGCAAAATTCTTCGCGGCCGAGCGCAGCATCGAGGGGCCACCGATGTCGATGTTCTCGATCACTTCTTCGGGATGCACGTTCGGCTTCGCGGCCGTTTCGCGGAACGGATACAGGTTCACCACCACGAGATCGATCATGCCGATGTCGTGCGCCTTGATGGCCTCCATGTGCTCCGGCAGGTCGCGTCGCGCCAGCAGGCCGCCGTGAATCACCGGGTGCAGCGTCTTCACGCGCCCGTCGAGCATCTCCGGGAAGCCGGTGATCTCACTCACGTCCTTCACGGGTAGACCGGCTTCGCGCAGGACCTTGGCCGTTCCGCCGGTGGACACCAGCTCATAGCCCTGCTGGGCGAGACCGGTGGCGAAGGGCACTAGACCGGACTTATCGGAAACGGAAAGCAGCGCGCGCATGGTGACGGGATCAGGAGAAAGAGAAGAACAACGGGTGGGATTCAGCGCGGAAAGAGTCGCGCCACATCGGTGCTGAAGGCCGCAGACGGGCCGGGCGCGTCGGCGGCCAGCGCAAAACGCCATTCGGGCGCATGCACCGACACGGGGATATCGAGATGCCCGTGTACGCGATCGTCCTCGCCGAGCACGATCGCCCCCGATGCCACGGCGGCGACGCACAGCGGCAACAGACGATGCTCGGCGCGCAGCACGCGTACAGCCAGGAGCGTCGCCTCGTCGCCGGGCAGCACCGGTACCGGCCACTGCGCGATGATGGGTCCGCGATCAAAATGCTCATCAACGAAGTGCACGGTGACGCCGGTGAGCGTGGCCCCGTGGTCGAGGACCGCCTGATGAATGCGCATGCCGTACATGCCGGGGCCGCCGAACGACGGCAGGAGCGAAGGGTGTACGTTCAGCAGGCGTCCACGGAAGGCGCGGACGACGTCTTTCGGTACCAGCTTCAGATAGCCCGCCAGCACGAGCACATCGGTCTTGGCCGTATCGAGCAGCGAGAGGATGGCATCGCTGTCGAGCGGGGCGTCGATCACGCCGGTGGCGATGCCGGCGGCGCGGGCGCGATCGAGGGCGCCCGCCTCCGCTCGCTCGGAGGCGACGAAGGTGATGATGCCGGCACTGGCCGCTGGACCCGCAAAGTGGTCGATCAGCTCCTGCAGGTTGGACCCGCCACCCGAGGCGAGCACGGAGATACGCGCTGGTGACGTCATGACGCTCACACTACTGCCCTCCCAACGGCGACTGTACGGGCGTGCGGGCACCGATCATGGCCAACGCGATCGACACCGCCTCGAGGAGATTCTCCGCCATGAAGATGCGGGCGGACAGCGCCGAGCGCGCTTCCTCCACGTCGGCCGCCGGCGTTTCGATGCCAGGCACCAGAATACCGATGCCACCGGTGGTCAGCGCCGGCTGCACATCGCGCCAGCGATCGCCGATGTACGCGCTGTGCATGAGGTCGAGCTGATAGGCCGCCGCTGCTTCACGGTACATCCCGAGGCCCGGTTTGCGACACTCGCAGGGCTCCTTCGGATGTCCCCAGTGCGGGCAGTGGTACGTGGCCAATACCGAGGCGCCTCCGGCGCTCAGGAGCGCGTTGGTCTGGTCGCGCACCGCTGCATACTGCGCATGCGTGATCAGCCCGCGGGCGATGCCCGACTGATTCGTGACCACCACCACCGACACCTGCGCGGCATTCGCCTTGGCGATCGCCGCGGCCGCGCCAGCCAACAATTGCACGCGAGACGCGTCGGCGAGATAGTGCGCGTCGGCGATGACCGTGCCGTCGCGGTCGATGAACAGCGCGGGCGATCCCGACCGTTCGCTCGCCGACGTCATCACGACACGCCAAACAGTGCGCGCACGCGCGAGCGCATGCGCTTGCGCATCGTGACCGCGAGCGTGTCGCGCGGTGCCGATGCGCCCGGGGCAGGGGGGCGCGCCGCCGCACTATCGCGTTTCGTGCTGTCGGCCTTGGGGGCACGCGGTGTGGTGAAGGTGCGTGACGGCGATCGGACCGTGCCCGAGAGGCTGCGGACGTTGGAAACGGTCAGCCGGAACTGTTTTTGCGGTTCGAGGAGCGTATCCAGCGTGACGTAAATTTCCTTGTACACCGGTGGCTTCCGCATGATGGGCGGCGGCGTCGTGTCGAGCGGGGTCCTGGGTCGGCCGGTCCGTGTCGCCGCACGAGTGCGCGCCTCTCGCTCCGCACGGGCCACCGCCTCCAGGCTGTCGGCACGCTTCACGCGCAACAGCGAATCCGTACGGGCCCGCAGGGCAGGCGTGGAATCGCGCCGCGTGGCCGCCATGGCCACCGAGTCGGCACGGAGCTTCGCGCGCAACGAATCGGTCCGCAGGCGTTGCGGCATGGTTTGCACGGACCGCACGCGTACGAGTGACGAATCGGGGCGCTGGATGATCACGTCACCAACGTTCAAGCGAGTGGTCGGGTCGTACGGTTTGTCGAATAGGATCTTGACGATGCCGCTGTCTTGCGGCGTGACCTCGGTGACGCGAAGCCCCACGGTGTCATGGGCGAACCCGTAAAACTCGAGGGATGCGGACTGCGTCAGCGTGACGCTGGCAGAATCCCACACCTCGATCGGATCGAGACTGCGATTGGTGTTGCGGTCGCCGTACGCGCGCACCAGATACGGGCCCGGCGGCAAATACTGCAGCACATAGCGGCCAACAGAGTCGGCCACGACCTGATATGTGGTGCTGTCGGCGCCGATCGCTTCGATCAGGGCCCCGGCGAGGCCTTTGCCAGCCTCCCAGTCGAAGGCCGCGCCAGTAATGCGCGTGGTCGGAATCGGTCCGCCGGTGCTGAAGACCAACTGAATCGTGCTGTCGATCCCGTTATTGCGCAGATCCTGCAGACCACGCTTGATGACCACCGAGTACACGGTGTTCGGCTTCCAGCCCTTCGACGGGCGGATCGCGATCCTGGAACGCCCCCAATCCACCTTGGGTACGCCACTCTTGGGGCTGATGAACACGAGATCCGCGATATCCTTCGCGCCCTTGGGCGATTCGCTGATCACTTCATCGAACTGCAGCACGACGGCCTTCGGCTTGGCGCCCACCGCGTTGTTCTGCGGCGACACTTTCAGCACGAGCGGCGGCGTCAGATCGGGCGGCCCGCCGGGTGGCGCCGACTGATTGGCGCAACCGGTAAGCAGCAGGAGCGCGGCCGTGCGCCGCGCGACGGCCCTCATCGCGGCCATCACGCGCCGAAGGTCCCGAGCTTGGTGCGCATCAGCGTACACCGCGACCGCCACTCCTCGGCCTTGGCGCGCTCTGCTTCCACCAAGGCCGGCGGCGCCTTGGCCACGAACTTCTCGTTGGCCAGACGGCCGTCGAGCGCGTTCAGCTGCGTCTCGAGCTGTGCGAGTTCCACCTGCAAGCGCTGCTTCTCCTTCTCGAGATCCACCATGCCGGCCAACGGCACCACCAGTTCCACGCCGTCCCGCAGCAACAGCTGCGCCGACGCGCCCCCGGGGTTCGCTGACGCCATCGCCACCCGCGCGCGCGCCAGCGAGCCGATCGTGTCACGCTGCGCATCGAGCAGCTCCGCGATCCCTGCCGGCGCTACCAGCATCGCCTCCACCCACGCGCCGGGATTGACGTTGTACTCCGAACGTACGCTGCGGATCGCCTGCACCGCATCGCGGGTGTACTCGAAGGCCTGCGCGCCGGCCGAGGCCGCGCCGTCCACGCGACGCGAAACCGGCCACGCCGCCTGGGCCAGGAACGCGCCCTCGGGGGTGTTGGGCAGTTGCTGCCACAGCGCTTCCGTGATGAACGGCACGACCGGCTGTAGCAAGCGCAGCGCGCCGTCGAACGCGTGCGCCAGCACCGTGCGGGCCACTTCGCGATCCTCGCCTTCGGTGGCGTACAGGCGCGGCTTGAGCGCTTCGAGATACCAGTCGGCCAGCTCGTTCCACACGAAACGGCGGGCCGCCTCCGCGTACTCCGAGAGTCGTAATCCTCGACCGCGCTCGGCCTCGGTCCACGTGTGACCGTTGGCCGGACGCGGCGGACCCAGCGCGGCGTCGCAGTCGAGAATGGCCTGATCGAGACGATCGAGGATCCATTGATCGGCGGCGGTGAGTCGCTCGACCGCAATCGACGACAACGGCTGCAGCGGTTCGGTGCCCACACGCGACAGCAGGAAGCGGCCGATGTTCCAGAGCTTCGTGCAGAAGTTGCGGCCG
>CAITQY010000074.1 GCA_903894655.1 uncultured Gemmatimonadota bacterium | reverse complement strand
TCCTCGGCACGGTCGAGTTCCTAAAAAAGCTGTTTCAGTGTGATCCGCGGTCTCCGTGTTCCAGCTTTTTTAGGAACTCGACCGTGCCGAGGACCCAGCCCGCGCGCACGAGACTTTATCTGATTTTACAGCCTCCCGAACGCCCGCCACGCTATGCGATTTGACCCCAAGTCCCCGCCGCGCTTCGCCTGGGTGCGCGACGGCGATCATCAGGCCGAGGCCGAACGCATCATTGCGCGCAATACCCGTGAGCATGGCGGGGAGTGCACCGGTGAGCCGTCGGTCATGGTGCGCACCGCCCCCGGCGGCCGGTTCACCATGCTCTCGGCCACCGGTCTCTGGTGGCTCGAGTACATGGCTGTGCATGACGGGTGGGGCGAGCCCACACGCGACGACGATGACCTGCTGGCGCAGCTAGTGGCGACGAAGACGGAGCGGTAGCGGGCGGGACACGTCCCGGCCTACTTGCCCGCGCGTCGCTGCGCGTCGCCCATCTTCTCGATGTCGGCCAGCAGCTGCTTCGCGTCGTACACGATGCCGTCCTTGATCGTGTACTTCACGCCGCCGTACTGCTCCACCTTGCCCGTGCTGTCGTTGAGGCGGAACCAGCCGGTGCCGTACAGCACCTTGAGATTGGCGAACGGGTTGGCGTCCACGATCACAAGATCAGCGAGCATCCCCGGCTCCACCACGCCGAATTCGATGTGCTTGCCCATCGGCTTGAAGAGCGTTTCCGCCGCATGCAGCGTGCCGGCGCGGATCGCTTCACCAGGCGTGAACCCCGCTTCCTGCAGCAGCTCGAGCTCTTCGATGGTGGAGAAGCCCGGCGTGTTGTAGATGAAGCCGGCGTCGGAGCTCGCGGTAACGCGGCCGCCCATGTTCTTGTAGTCGTTCAGGAACTGCATCCACACGTGATAGAAGTTGCGCCATGCCACTTCGTCTTCGGTGGTCCAGTTGTAGAAGTACGCGCCGTGATTGGTGCGACTCGGCACGTAGAACGCCATCTGCGTGGGCAGCGTGTACTTGGCGTGCCACGGCGCGTTCATGCGCTTCATCACGTCACGGCCCGTGAGGTACGTGGTCATGGTGGGGTCGAGCGTGACGTCGCGGTCCTTGAGGTTCTGCAGGAAGCGCTTCCACTTCTCGCTCCCCGGCTTCACCAGGCTCCACTGCCGTGCGACCTGCGCGAAGCGCGTCTGCTCGTCCTGCAGATTGGACTCGATCGGCCACGGCTGAATCTGATTCGACTCGTACATCGACTCGAAGATGCCGTAGAAGTGGGTGACCGCTTCGAGCCCGAGCTTGGTGGCCATGTCGGCGTTCATCTGGCCCACGCCGCCCTGCTGCAGGTGAGCGACGCTGCCCAGTCCGAGCTTCTTGGCTTCGTCGAGCAGCGCGGCCATGATGTCGGCGCGTTCGGCGCCCAGCTTGAGGCCGTCGGCCCCGTTGGCCTTGGCCCAGCGCACCCACTCGCGCGCCACGTCAGGCGTGCGCGGCACGCCGCGTCCCCAACCGGTGCCGGGGCGCTGGTACACCGAGTACCGCGGCGCGGCGATTTCATTCTTCGCGCTGCGCGCCTGCTCCTTGATGGAGTAGTCGAAGCTGGCAAACGGCACGCCGCGCACGGTGGTGATGCCGTTGGCGAGCCACAGCTTGTTGTAGTACTCGCTGTCGGGCGCCTTTTGCTGCGTGCCCTGATGCACGTGCAGGTCCACGAGGCCGGGCATGAGATACATACCGTTGGCGTCGATCTCCTTGGTGGCGCCCTTGGGGCGCTTCGACTCGTCGATCTTGACGTTCGGGTAGCCCACGCTCACGATCTGCGCGATGCGATTCCCTTCCACGATCACATCCACCGGGCCGCGCGGCGCGCTGCCGTAGCCATCAATGAGATTGACGCCGCGGATAATGAGGCGCTGGAACGGGCCTTCGCCTTCCTTGCGGGCCGGGGCCGGATTGGGGTCCTCGTCGCGCTCCGCTTTCAGGCGGGCGAGGGCGGTGGAATCGGGCGCTGATGCGGCGGCCGGCTTCTTCGCCTGCGCGAAGGCCGTAACCGGCACGACGGGCGCGGCCAGCAGGAGGGCGCCGAGGAGGGCGCGGGGGGAGAGCGCGGAACGCATTGGGCGGCTGGGGCAGGAGGAAAGACACGCGGACTTCACTGTTTTACTGCCGAGTTGCGGGAACCGGAAGGACCAATAGGGCGGCCCGTGCGGCTACTTCCCGAACCACCCTTCGCTCGTGAGCTGCGCCCAGATCTGCCGCACCGCGGCGGCGCCACGCGCAGCGATGCGCGCTTCGTCGTCGACCACGAGATGCCCGTCGAAGAGCTGCACGTACCCTTGCGTGATCACGTGGCGCACGGCGAGCCCGCTGGCGTACAGCAAGTTGTTGAGCGGCTCGGGGCCCACGGCGCCGCTTCCCACCAGCAAGCCGCTCACGTCGATGGTGCACAGATCGGCCTTGGCACCAACCGCAATGCGCCCGAGATCGGGGCGACGGAGGCCGTCGGCGGCGACATGCGTGGCGCCATACACGGCCTGCTGCACACTCGGCAGCGGCAGCGTACTGCCGGTGGCGCCGTTCAGCAGGCGCGCCCGCGCCCGCCCGCAGATCACGGCGAGCTTGAGGTTCTCGATGTAGTCGTTGGAGTGCGTGTCGATGCCCACATTGGTGTGCACGCCGGCGGCCAGGGCCTCGGGGTACGGCTGCGAGCCACTGGAGTTGCCGGCGCCGCCCCCCGACGGGCAGTGGGCGTAGACCCCGCCGTGGCGCTTCATCACGGTCCAGTCGGCGGCGGTCGCGCCGGTCATGTGCGCGCCGAAGAACGGCCCGTCGAAGGCGCCCAGTGATTCGAGCCACTGCGCCGGCGTGAGTTGATAGAGCCGCTGCGTGACGCGCGCTTCGGCGGCGCCCTGCGCGAGATGGGTGTGAATGCCGTTGCCGAGTGCACGCGCGGCCGCGACGACGGCGCGCATGGTGTCGGGGGTGTGCGTGTCGGTGGCGTGCGGCGTCATCATGGGGCGGATCAGTCCGTCCTCGGCCCCGTTCACCGACAGCGCAAAGACACGATTGGCGTCGATCTCGAGCATCGTGTCGGGCACACTGGCGGTGAGCACCGCGTCGTTGGTGCGCCGCCAAATGGGGAACAGGCGCGCCGTACCCGGCACCATGCCGCCCGGAAAGCCACGTACATGCCAGCGACGCGCCACCCGCACGTAGCTTTGCGCCTGCTTGAGGCTGAGGCTCATCTCGACGTGCGTCGTGCACCCCGACCGCAGCAGCTCGGCCACGTTGTACGCGGTGATGTCGTCGAGGAGGTCGTCGGGGAGGGCCTCGAGGAGTTCGATGGGGCGCTGATACGACCGCCCGCCTTCGATGAGTCCGCGCGTTGGGCTGCCCGAGGCGGCGTGGGTGTGCCCCGAGATGAGGCCGGGGAGCAGCAATTGGCCGGTGGCGTTGATGCGGGCCACGGTGCCCGCAATGCGTCCCTCGCGGACCTCGACGATCTCGTTGTCGCGCACGCGAACGGAGGCATTTTCGATGAGCTGCGGCGCCCCGTTGCGGTACACGAGGGCGGCGGCGGCCTCGACGACGTAGTCGCGGGTGCGCGGCGGGCGAGCGGTGCGGGGCGGCTGCGGCGTGGGGTCGGCCGTGGGGTCGGCCGTAGGCAGGCCGAGTAGGGGCAGGGCACCGAAGGCGCTGCGGGCGAGCAGGTCGCGGCGGG
>CAITQY010000073.1 GCA_903894655.1 uncultured Gemmatimonadota bacterium | reverse complement strand
CCACCACGCTGCCGGAGAGCTCAGCCAGTGTGACCGGCTCGCCCTCCAGCGTCATGGCGGTGAACGCCGGCGCCGCCGCCCCGAGCGCCGGTGCGCGCGGCGCGGTGTCACGCTCGCACGCCGAGACGGACACACCGGTCAGCAGCGCGAACAGTCCCGCGCGTACGAACGTCTTCATGGTTGGAATGCTAGAAGGTGTACTTCAGGCTGCTCGAGTACGTGCGCTGCGGGAACGGATGAAACAGGAAGTACTTCCGGTTCAGCAGATTGTCGGCGCCGACCGACGCTGAGATGTGCGTGCCGATTCGATAGTTCACGTGCGCATCCGCCACGAACCAGCCACTGAATCCCTGATACACGTTCGGGTTCACATCGGCGTTGTCGAGCGTGGTCCACACGGCATCGCTGTACCGACCGCCCAGCGAGATGGCGAGCTTCGGCACCGGACGGTACGTGGCGATGAAGTTGGCGCGCCACTCCGGAATGTTCGGGAGCTGCTTGCCGATCGCCGCGTTGGCCGGTGCGGTCGCGCTGGCGCGCCCCGAGGTGGCCAGCGTGCGGGCGTCGAGGTAGGTGGCGCTGCCCGACAGTTCGAGTCCGCGCACCAGTACGTCGTGTTCCGACACCACCAATTCCGCACCGCGCGCCCGCACGTGATCGACGTTCGAGACGTACGAGTAGAACGTCTGTGAACCCGGCACGAGCGGCTGGAACTGCGAGATGATGGCGTCGTGCACATCATCGTTGAATAACGCGAGCTGCACGCGGCTGCGCGCGAACGTGCGTTCAACGCGCAGCTCGCTGGCCAGTACGTTGTCCGGCTTGAGATTGGGATCGGGCGAGGTGAACGTCACGCCGGTCGTGACGAGCTGATACAACTCGGCCGCGGTGGCGAACCGATACGCCTTGGCCACCGATGCCGTGAGCATCCAGTCGGGCGCGAGGTTCCAACCGAGCATGGCTTTCGGGGAGAAACGCGTCGCCTCGACGTCCTTCTGCGTCACGCGCGTGTTGCCGTTCACATTCAGGCCGTCGAAGGCACGCCACTGTTCGTAGCGTCCACCCACTGTGACACGCAGTTTCGGAGCAATGCGCCACTGATCCTGCACCCACAGGGCGGCCGTGCGCGTCTTGCCGTCGCCCTGCGATACGACCGTGGTCGTCACCGGGTCCGACAGCCGCCAATTGGCGGTGTTGTACGTCGGGTTCGCGAGCGTGTACTGATCGATGTGCGCGCCGAACGTCACCGTGTGCGCGGCGGTGGCGCCGCCCTTGTGCCACGCGGCCTTCACATCAGCCGTGCGCCAGCCGGTGCCCGACAGCACGGCCACGCGACCCGCGTCGCCGAACGTCAGCGCCGTCGCCGACGCGGACGTGGAGAAGCGCTGGCGATCGGTGTCCATGCGATAGCTGGTGCCAACGACTTCGACGTCCCAATCCTTCTTGGTGTCGGTGCGCAGTGAAAAGCTCTGCGCGTTGTGCTGCTGCAGCAGGCCGTAGTTGCCGCTCGCAAAGCCGGCCAGTCCGGCGTAGCTCGAGGCACCGGCCCGCGTGAGGTAGCTGTTCACGCCGGCGTCGGCATCATTCTGCCAGAAACCGTACGTATACGCCGCACGCACCGTCGGCGTGATGTCGTACGCGAGCTTGATCTTCGCGTTCGTCATCTGCGTGTGCAGGAGTCCGGTCGCGCCCAGCACATTGGCGGCACCATTGAGCTTGTTGGTGGCCGCGAATCCACCGGTGGTGTTGGCGGGAAAGGTGGCGCCGGTGACGTAGGTGAGTGGCTGCCCCTTGCTGTCCTGATAGTTGCCGCTGAGCGACACGGTCAGCTTGCCGAACCGGTTGGCCACACGCGCGGAGGTTTGCGATGTGCCATACGTGGTATTCGTGCCATACAGATCGAATGGCATCAGCGACTGCGACTGCGAGACGGAGCCTTCGAACTTGTCGGGCAGTCGCGTCGTGATCTCCATGACCGCGCCCATCGAGTTGCCCGGATAGGCCGCCGAGAACGGGCCGTACATCATGGAGACGCGCTCGATCTCTTCCGGCGCCACCAGGCCCCACCGCGGTCCGCCGATGTTGTTGTTGTTGGCGATGAGCGCCGACAGCGGCACGCCGTCGGCGAACACGAGGCTGCGCGCGCTCGAGCTGACGCCCCACACGCGAGTGCCCATCACGGCCTGCGTGTCGCCGTTGTTGCGCTTCCGAATGAACACGCTGGGCAGGTATTTCACCGCATCGGGCGTGTCCATGAGATTGATCGTTTCTTCGACGCGCTTGGCGGTGATGCTGGCGCCCACCGGCATGGTGAGGCGGGTAAGGGCAGGGCGCGTGTCGCGATCGGCGGTCACGCGGAGGCCACCGAGGGTGGTCACGGTGTCTCGGCCGGTGGAGTCTTTGCCCACGGGCTTGGGCGGCTGGGTCTGTGCACCGGCGGTGCCGGCGACCAGGAGGGCGCCGAGCAGGGTAGCGAGCTTCATAAACGGGATCGGGATAGGAGAACGTGCATTCTCCCCGCGCTCGAACCACCACCGCGATACGCCAAGGGCGATCGCCGTGCGGGAGCAGTCGGGAACAACGCGAGAGGGCGACCCACGCGGACGGTCCCCTGGGGGAGCAGTCGCGCAGCGTCGAAATCGGCAGGGACGAGCGGGTACGGCGGGCCGGAAGAGGCCCTAGGCGCGTACCGGTGTCGGCGGGCCGTTCGCGAAGGGCAAGGCGTGCGCCGGCCGCAGCGGAATGCGCGACAGGACGACGGCAGCGGCCGCGCTCGTCTGGCGCGAGAGGTGCTCCGCGATCGTGATGTCCACCTGCGGGACCACGGCCGCGGTCATGGCGGAGCACTGGCCGAGGCAGGTGCAGCACGCATGCCCGTCCTGCTCAGGATCGGTGGGCTCTGCGGCGGGTGCCGCCGAATTCGTTACCGACTGCCCAGTGGCCGCCGCCATGGCCGCGTGATCGTGGTGCGCGGCGTCCGTCGCGTCGTTCACGGGCGCTGCCGTTGTGACGGCCATCCCCGAATGCATGCGACAGGCAAAGAATCCGGCTGGCTCAATGAGCGCAGTCGAGAACCAGACCGCCCAGAGGCTGATCAGGACCCGGTACCAGATGGGACGTCGCATACCTATCCAACGGTACCTCAGGCCGGCTGGCTGCGGAAGGCCGGTCTGGACTGCCCGGGTCTCCCACGCCCGCTCCTCGTGTCCTGCGCAAGCCGAGATCGCAACCGGGCAGTAGTTTAGCCACATGACCGATCTCTCCCGCCGTGACTTGCTCGCGGGCGCCGCTGGATTCCTCGGCGGTGCCGCCCTCGCTGGACTCCCGCTCGCCGTTGAAGGACAGGGCGGCGCGCCATCCATCGCGCCCGCTCCGCCGCCGCCGCGACCCGTAGCCCCCCTCGACGCCACGAAGATGCCCGGGGCGCCCACGGCGGCGCTGGGGGCGCGCTCGGAGTACTTCGCCCCGACGCGCATCCCCAACGGCACGCCCGTGGGCAGTTCGCGCACGCCGCTGCAGGATCTCACCGGCACCATCACGCCGAGCGATCTGCACTTCGAGCGACACCACGCCGGCATCCCCACCCTCGACCCCGAGCGGCACACGCTCACGATTCACGGGCTGGTGGATCGTCCGATGTCGTTCACGGTGGATGATATCAAGCGCTTTCCGCAGATTACCCGCACCTACTTCATTGAGTGCTCCGGCAACGGCGGCGCGGGCTATCGCAATCCGAAGCCGAACACGACGCCACAGCCGCTGGCCGGACTGTTCAGCACGTCGGAGTGGACCGGGGTTCCCTTAGCGACGCTCTTCCGCGAAGTAGGCGTCAAGCCCGACGCGACGTGGTTTCTCGCCGAAGGTGGGGACGCTTGCAAGCTGGCGCGCTCCATTCCGATCGCCAAAGCCTGGGATGATGCCATGATCGTGTGGGCGCAGAACGGTGAGCCGATGCGTCCGGCGCAGGGCTATCCGATGCGGTTGTTGCTCCCGGGCTTCGAGGGAAACAGCAACGTGAAATGGCTCCGTCGTCTCGAGCTGGGCACGAAGCCGTGGATGACGCGCTGGGAAACGTCGAAGTACACCGACCCGATGCCCGATGGCACGGCGCGCATTTTCACCTTCGAGATCGACGCCAAGTCGGTGATCACCTCGCCCTGCTATCCCAACACCATCCCGTCGCACGGATGGCGCAGCGTGAACGGACTCGCCTGGAGCGGCCGCGGTCGCATTACGCGCGTAGAAGTGAGCGTCGATGGCGGCACCACGTGGCACGACGCGGAACTGCTGAACACGCCGCAGCCCAAGTCGACGGTGCGCTTCCAGTACATGTGGGATTGGCAAGGCACCGACGCCACGCTCCTGAGTCGCGCCACCGACAGTGCGGGCTACGTGCAGCCCACGCGCACCGCGATGATCGCCGAGCGCGGCGAGTACACCGACTATCACTACAATCAGATCATCGGCTGGAAGGTCGATCGCAGCGGCGCCGTCACCTTCCACGGAGAGACTTGATCATGCGCATCACATCAGCAGTGCTCGCGGTGGCCTGTCTTACGGCCTGTGGCGGTGGTGCGAAGGCGACCGCCGACGCCACCAACGCGTCGTTCGCGTCATACGACGCCGGTGCGGTACCGGGCGGGCCGGGTGCCAAGGCGTCGTACGGGTTGGGGCATGCCGCCGCCGATTCGGCGATCGCGGCGATGAACCAGGACATCGGCCAGGACGGCACAGAACTTCCTGCCGGCAGCGGCACGGTGGCGCGTGGTGTCGTGGTGTACGCGGCACAATGTGCGCAGTGTCATGGCGCGAAGGGCGAGGGACTACCAACCTTTCCCGCACTGGTGGGCCGTGATTCCGCCGGGGCGCCCACGCCGGAGTTTCAGTTTGCTACGATGAACAAGACTCAGACGATCGGCAACTACTGGCCCTACGCGACGACCGTGTTCGACTATATCAAACGGGCGATGCCGTTCGCCGCACCGGGCTCGATGAGCGACGATGACGTGTATGCGGTCACCGCGTACCTGTTGTCGGCGAATGCCATCATTCCCGATACGACGACGCTCAATGCCGCCGTGCTCCGGGCGGTTCGCATGCCGGCGCGCGATCACTTTGTGCCGGACAACCGTAAGCCCACCGCAACCGCCAAATAGTGACGCACCGCGCGAAGCGCGCAGCTGACCATGCCGTCGCGCATCACCGGCGAGGCATTGCGGCGCGCTTCGCGGCGATGCGGATGGCGGGGGCCGGTGCGTTGGCGTCGTTCCTCGCGGTGCTCGGGCCGGGCCTCCTGGCGGGGCTCTCCGATGACGACCCGGCCGGCATCACGACGTACTCGATTCTTGGCGCGGAACATGGGTACCGGCTGCTCTGGATCATTCCCGCGTCCACGATTCTGTTGGTGCAGTTCCACCTCGTGGCGGTACGCCTTGGCGCGGCCACCGGCAAAGGCTTCGTGGCCTTGGTGCGCGAGCGATGGGGTCGCCACTGGGGCTACGCGGCCGTGCTCGGGCTGCTGTTCGCCAACTTCGGCACGATCTGCGCCGAATACGCCGGGGTCGCTGCGGCCGGATCGCTGATCGGTCTCCCGGCGTGGTTGAGCGCCATTGCCGCGGGCACGTTGATCACGCTGGTGGTGGTGTTGGGTTCGTTCGCGCGCGTGGAGCAGGTGCTGCTGGCCATCTCGGCCACGCTCGCGCTGTACGTGGTGGACGGCATTCTCGCCGGACCGGTGTGGACTGACGTCGCGTACGGATCCGTCGTGCCACGAATGCCGATCGATCGCGACGGGTGGGTCGCGCTGGCCGCGAGTCTGGGCACGACGCTTGCGCCGTGGGGGCTCGCGTTCATGCAGTCGTACGCGGTGGACAAGAAGATCACGTTGGCCTCGCTCCGCTGGGAGCGGGTGGACGTGATCGTCGGTTCCCTGCTGACCGGCGTGGTTGGGCTCGCCATCGCCGTGGCTTGTGCCGCCACGCTGCACAAAGCCGGGGTGCACATCGAGAGTGCGGGAGATGCGGCCGCGGCACTGCGTCCGCTGGCTGGCTCGTTCGCGACGCTGTTCTTTGGCGTGGGTCTGCTGGGCTCGTCCTTGTTGGCGGCGGCGATCGTGCCGATAGCGACGTCGTACTCGATTGCCGAAGGGATCGGTGAGCCCGCGTCGCTCGATCTCGACGCCAGGCATTTTCAGTGGTTCTACGCGGCCTTCGTGGGACTGACCGTGGCGGGCGTCAGTGTGGTCGCGTTACCGGGACTCCCGCTCATTCCGCTGATCTACAGCAGCCAGGTATTGAACGCGGCCGTGTTGCCACTGCATATCATTGCGTTGCTGCTGTTGGCGGGGAACACGGACCTTATGGGAGACGCGCGCATGACCGTCGGCGCGCGCGTGCGCGGTTGGCTCAGTTTGGCGCTCGTACTGGCGTGTCTCGGCGGCTTGACGTGGAGCTGGATCGGCTAGCGCCGCGTGGTATTCACCTTGCCGCATTCCACAGGAGGACAAACGCATGGCGGGATCGGTCAGCTGGCTGTTGGAGCTGCAAGTGCAGGCGGGTCGCTCGGACGAACTCCGCGCGCTCATGGAGGAGATGGTGTCGAACACGCATGCGCAGGAGCCCGGCACGCAGCACTACGAATGGTTCATGACGGCCGACGGGCGTCAGTGTCATCTGTACGAGCGCTACGCCGATTCGGCTGCCGCCCTCTTGCACTGTCAGACGTTTGGCGCGCGTTTCGCGGGGCGGTTCATGTCGCTCCTGACACCCACACGATGCACCGTGTACGGATCTCCGGACGCGTCGGTGCAGCGCGCACTCTCGGCGCTACATCCCACGTATATGGGACAGGCCGCCGGATTCCACCGCTAACCCTGCGCCATGCGCATCCTTCGAACCACACTCCTCTTGGGCGGGCTCATGACGTTGGTCGCGGCGGGTGATGTCAATGCGCAGTCGTCGGCAGCACCATTGGCCGATGCTCAGGCCGTCCGAACCGCGCGCGCCGCCCAGAACGACGCGATCGCCGCCGGTGACCTCGATGCGGTGACGGCGTTCTGGACCGAGGATGTCACCGTGCGCCGTGCGCTCGGCTCGCCTGTGGTGGGACGTGACGCGGCGCGGGCGGCGTTCGAGCCGCCCACCGGCGTGCCGCCAATCGGTGCCGCGGCCACGACGCCGCGCATCGTGTACCGACGGATCCCGCACGTGGTCGAGGTGAGCACGCAGTGGCCACTCGCGTTCGAATCCGGCGTGTGGGAAGGACGGGAGGGGACCGCTGCTGGGCCCGTCATCATCAGCGGAAAATTCTCGGCGCAGTGGGTAAAGCGCGACGGCCGCTGGCTGATCCGCTCCGAAGTATTCGTGGCCCTCACCTGCGCGGGGGCTGGCTGTTCGCTGGTGGCCGTGCCGTAACGCCCGTATGCGACGCGAGAGACAGATCGCCGCGATCACAGCCGCTCCGCTCCGTTCGTATCCGTTCAGGTTCGCGTCCAATATTTCCGTTCGGATATCCACCTGCGGGACAGAACGGCCTGTCAGGGAAACACTGGTTACGGGGGCATACGCGCGGGCCCACTGTAACGGGACCTATGGATATCGGATTGCGTCGGACTCTCGCAGCCTTCGCGGCAGTGGTCTCGCTGCTCGGGGCGGCAGCAACGTTGGGCGGCACGCCCACGTCGGTGGCGCGGCGGTCACGCGTGCCGGCCCCCGCCACGCGCGACCCCATTGCCCGGTTGCAGGCGCAGCTCGATGCCGGTGACGTCACACTGGCTCATGACTCGCTGCTGGGCTACCTGCCGGCGCTGTTGAAAACGCTGCACATCCCGGTGTCGTCGCAGGGGCTCGTGTTCTCGCGCACCAGCCTGCAAACCGACAAGATCACGCCGTGGTCGCCGCGTGCGATCTACTTCAACGACGACGTGTACATCGGCTACGTGCAGGAGAGTACGTTTCTCGAGGTCGCCGCCGTCGATCCGGTGCGCGGGGCGGTGTTCTACACGCTGAGCCAGGAGCCGCGCGCCCGGCCTGTGTTTTCCCGCGAGACGACCACGTGCCTCATGTGCCACCAGTCGCGCGCCGCCACGGGTGGCGTGCCGGGCTTCATGGTGATCTCGACTCTCGCCGACCGATACGGCTATCCCATCGTGGGAATGCACGATGGCAGCACCACCGACGCCACCCCCATGAAGCAGCGATTCGCGGGATGGTACGTGACTGGTTCGGCGGGACCCGCTGGACATGCGGGCAACGTGTACTCGCCGAAGTTGGCACACGAGATCACCGACAAGCCGGCGTATCGCGCGCAGCTCGACATGCACGCCGAAAGCGCGCGCACCGATCTCGCCGGCAAGTTCGATCCCGCGCCATACCTCTCGGCGCACAGTGACATTGTCGCACTGATGGTGCTGGTGCACCAAACCGTCGTGCACAACCTCATCACGGCGGTGCATGACGCCGCGCCCGATGCGGTGTTTGAAGATTCCATGGCGCGGGTCAGTGGCCGCGACACCACGTCGCGTGCGCAGCGTGGGGGCGGGCCCGCTTCCCAGTTGCGCCGCGACGTGGAGAAACTCGTGCGGGCGATGCTGTTCGTGGGCGAAGCGACACTCGACGGCCCGGTGAAAGGCACCACCCCCTACGCGCAGGACTTCGTGAAGGCGGGGTCGCGCGATGCGAAGGGACGGTCGTTGCGGGATCTCGATCTCGAGACGCGCCTCTTCAGGTATCCGCTGAGCTTCCTGATCTATTCCGATAGCTTCAACGCACTGCCTGATCTGGCCAAGCGCGAAGTCTATCGGCAGCTGCGCGACGTGCTGACCGGTGCCGATCCGAGTACGGAGTTCAGGCAGCTGCACGCAAGCGATCGCGCGGCCATTCTGGAAATTCTGAACGCCACGAAGCCCGACTTTCCGCGCTAGTGCAATAGCGCTAGTGCGTCTCTCTCAGTGCGTGAGCCCGTACATCACGTAGTTCGTGGCGAACTTGTACGCGTCGTTGGAGAAATTCACGGGGTACCAGCCTTCCCCTGACCACTCCATGTAGTCGCCGATGTCGTTGTTGTAGTTGATGATCACCTGCAACCGCTTGCTGGGGTCGTTGTCCTCGTAAATGCCCAGATACTCGGCCTTCGCCAGCGGCGTGGCCGGGTGCGTCATCCCGACCAGCGTCTTGATGTGAAAGAATGAATTGAAGATCGGATGCGACACGTCCATCGGCACGATGCGGGCGTTCGGCAGGACCGACAGCATCGCCTTCTCGAACACATCCCACTGACGGTCGAAGTAGAAATCGTCGACGATCAGGAAGCCGCCCTTCAGAATCCAGCGACGCAAGGCGTCCGCTTCCTGTGGCGTGGGGATCCAGTAGCCCGGCTCGGTGAGATACGCGATCGGATAGTGATTGAGCGCCGGATCGTCGAGCACGTGCACGTTGCTGGCCTTCTTGTGCAGCCGCAGCGTGGAGAGATCGCCCAGGATCGTCATGAAGTTGCGCTCCATCTGCGGATAATCCGCACTCCAGGCCATGCGATAGCCCTGCGTGTAGCGCAGCCGCACGAACGTGTAGCGGCCGTCGTAGGGCACGTTCGGCTCGATCATGAAGCGCTGACGCT
>CAITQY010000072.1 GCA_903894655.1 uncultured Gemmatimonadota bacterium | reverse complement strand
CTTGAACACTTCCTTGCAGAAGCCGCTCACGATCATCGAGACCGCCTGTTCGGCGTCGAGCCCGCGCGCCTTGAGGTAGAAGATTTGGTCTTCGCCGATCTTGCTCGTGCTGGCTTCGTGCTCGAGAATGGCGCTGTTGTTCCCCACCTCGACGTATGGGAACGTGTGCGCGCCGCAGGCATTGCCCACCAGCATCGAGTCGCACTGCGTGTAGTTGCGCGCGCCCTCGGCCTTTGGCAAAATCTGCACCTTGCCGCGGTAGCTGTTCTGTCCCTTCATCGCCGAAATGCCCTTCGACACGATGGTGGATCGCGTGTTACGGCCGATGTGGATCATCTTCGTGCCCGTGTCGGCTTGCTGCATCTTGCTCGCCACCGCCACCGAGTAGAACTCGCCCACGCTGTTGTCGCCCTGCAGGATCACGCTCGGATACTTCCACGTGATCGCCGAGCCGGTTTCCACCTGCGTCCACGACACCTTCGCATTCGTCATCGCCTTGGCGCGCTTGGTGACGAAGTTGTAGATGCCACCGAGGCCGTTCTCGTCGCCGGCATACCAGTTCTGCACCGTGCTGTACTTCACCGTCGCGCCGTCGAGCGCAATGATCTCCACGATGGCCGCGTGCAGCTGATTGGTGTCGCGCTTGGGCGCGGTGCACCCTTCCAGATAGCTCACGTAGGAGCCTTCATCGGCGATGATCAGCGTGCGCTCGAACTGGCCCGTGTCTGCCGCGTTGATGCGGAAGTACGTGCTCAGATCCATCGGACAGCGCACCCCCTTCGGGATGTAGCAGAACGAGCCGTCAGAGAACACCGCGCTGTTGAGCGCGGCGAAGAAATTGTCGCTGTACGGGACCACCGAGCCGAGGTACTGCTGGACCAGCTCCGGATGTTCGCGCACCGCCTCACTGAACGACATGAAGATGATGCCGAACTTGCTCAGCTCTTCCTTGTAGGTCGTGCCCACCGACACGGAATCGATGACGGCATCGACCGCCACGCCGTTCATGCGCTTCTGTTCGCTGAGCGAAATGCCGAGCTTGCTGTACATCTCGAGCAGCTGCGGATCGACGTCGTCGAGCGACGCCAGCGGCTTCACCGACTTGGGTGCGGAGTAGTAGCTCGCGGCCTGATAGTCGATGGGCGGATACTGCACGTTGCCCCAATGCGGCTCCTTCATCGTGAGCCAGCGGCGGAATGCCTTCAGGCGCCAGTCGAGCAGCCACTGGGGCTCGCCCTTCTTGGCCGATATGAAACGCACCGTCTCCTCGGACAGACCGGGCGGGAGCGTCTCCGCCTCGAAATCCGTCGTGAAGCCGTACTGGTACTCGCGATTGACCAGCGACTCGATGGTAGAACTCATGCCTGCTCCTGTGTCTCAGCCAAAAGGTGGCTCATCACGCCGTATTCACAGCGGCCGCAGCCGTCCTGCCGATGCGCGCGACGCACCAGCGGAACACCGAGCAGCCGCTCCACGAACTTTGCCTCCGCCGCACACGCTTCGGGGAACTGCTCGGCGATTTCACCCACTGCACAGTTATGAATGCGCAGGG
>CAITQY010000071.1 GCA_903894655.1 uncultured Gemmatimonadota bacterium | reverse complement strand
TCGTATGCGCCTGGCAACTGGCCGGTCGTGGCCCGAGCGGGCGCCGCGCCGCGACGCGTGCCGCGATGCTGGTGGCGCTGCTCCCGATCGCAACCCTCGGCCTCGTGCTGGCCACTCCCGATGCGGTGCTCTTCGCGAGCGCGATGTTTGCGCTCGTCGGCGTGGAGCGGGCCCTGGCGTCGCCCCTGCGCTCATGGCGCAGCCTCGGCTGGTGGACGGTGGCTGGCTTCGGCCTCGGCGCCGCGTTCGTGGCCAAGTACACCGCGGTCCTGCTGCCGATGGGCTTGGTGATCGCCTGCGTGCTGCATCCGGCGCTCCGCAAACGCTTGGCGGAGCCAGGGCCGTGGATCGCGTCCCTCATCGCGCTGGGGATGTTCGCGCCGGTGGTCGCGTGGAACGCGTTCAACCAGTGGGTGTCGTTCCGCTTTCAGCTGGGGCATGGATTCAGTCCGAGCGCGCGAGGGAATCCCCTCTCGCGCGAACTCGAGATGCTGGGCGGACAGGTCGGCCTCGCGTCGCCGATCCTCTTTCTCTTGATGGCCGGTGCGGTGTGGTTCGCCATGCGCGACGGCTGGCGCATGCGTCGCGATCTGGCCCCCACCGACCCGATGGTGCGTCGCTTCGCGTTGGCGGTGATCTCCGTGGTCCCGCTCGCCTTCTTTGCCATCAGTGCGTGGCGACGCTCGGTGGAAGCGAATTGGCCCGCGATGATCTATCCGGGCGCAATCATGCTGCTGGCCACCAGTGAAAAACCGTGGTCCTCCGGCCGCTGGTGGTATCGCGGTCAGCTGCTCGCCGCGATTCTTCTCACGATCGTGGCCTGGCAAGCGGCCACGCCGATCTTGCCGATCCCGCCGCGCAAGGATCCGATTGCCCGTGCGCATGGATGGGAGACGCTGGCGGCAGCCGTCGAGCACAGTCGGCAGAGCGAATTCCTGGACGGCACGGTTGATCGGTGGGTCGCCGCCGATCGCTATCAGGACGCCTCGGAGTTGGCCTTCCACCTCCCCGATCAGCCCACGGTGTTCGCCCTCAACCTCGGTGGCCGCACGAATCAGTACGACCTCTGGCCCAACGCGTACGACACGATCCGTCCCGGCGACGGTCTCGTGGCCGCTTTCGATGCGAGCGCCAAGGGTGATTCACTGGCGGGCGTGGTGGGCTCGTGGTTTGCGGCGTCGCAGCGGGGCGTCACGGTGCCGCTGCGACGCGGCGATGGCATCGTAACCGAGCGGCGTCTCTGGTTGTATCGGATCGCCCGCGACGTGCCGAGGCGGCCATGATGTCAACGCTGTCAATGCCACTGCTGTTCGCCGTGGCCGGTGGCGGTGCGATCGGTTCAGTGATGCGTTACGTGATCGGCGTGGCGCTGCAACGGGTGGGCAACGGGTTCCCGGTGTCGACGCTCCTGATCAATGTGGTGGGCAGCTTCCTCATCGGCCTGTTCGCACGCCTGTTCGACGCGCCCGATCACAATGCGGTGCTGCGCGCAGCGCTCACCGTGGGCATCTGCGGTGGCTTCACCACGTTTTCGACGTTCAGCGCCGACGTCGTCACGCTGTTGCAGCAGGGGAAAGCCGGACGCGCCGCCCTGTACGTGTCGGTGAGCCTCGTGGCTGGCGTGCTGGCCACGTTTGCGGGGCTCATGGTCGGCCGTACCGCACGGTAGCCGCCGTCTGCCGCGTTTCGATAGGAGTCGCAGTTTCCGTCGTGATCCCAAGGAAGAGACCGTTTCGTCATTCACGTTCACGCTGAATATCACTCATGACCGCTCCCACGATTCCCGCCGATCTCGCCGCCTGGTGTAGCGCCAACGATGCGCGTGCGCAGGACGAACTGTTCGCCTTCCTCCGCATCCCGAGCGTCAGTGCGCGTTCCGAGCACAAGGCCGATTGCGCCGAAGCGGCGCAGTTCGTAGCCGACGCACTCACGCGGATTGGCTTCACCGCCACCGTCGAGCCTACGCCGGGGCATCCCATCGTGGTCGGTGAATGGCGCCATGCCGGTCCCGATGCGCCCACGTTGCTCGTGTACGGTCACTACGATGTGCAGCCGGCCGAGCCTCTCGAGTTGTGGACCTCGCCGGCATTCGAGCCCACCGTGCGCGACGGGCGCATTTACGCGCGTGGATCGGTCGACGACAAGGGACAGCTGTACCTGCACATCAAGGCGCTCGAGGCGCATCTCGCCGTGCGTGGCACGCTGCCCGTGAACGTGATCGTGCTGGCCGAAGGGGAAGAGGAAGTCGGCAGTGAGAACCTCGAGCAGTTTCTCGAGCGCGAGAAAGCGCGCCTCGCCTGCGATGCCGTCGTGATCTCCGACTCCACCATGTTCGCGCCGGGAATCCCCAGTATCCTGTCGTCGCTGCGCGGCATGGCGTATCTCGAAATCAACGTGCGGGGCGCCAACGGCGATCTGCATTCCGGCATGTATGGTGGCGCGGTGGTGAATCCGGCCATGGCCCTCGCGCGTATCCTGGCCAGCATGCACGATGCCGAGGGGCGTATCGCCATTCCGGGTTTCTACGACGACGTGCGTCCGTTCCCTGACGCCGTTCGCGCGCAGATGCGCGAGCTGCCGTTCAGCGATGAGCACCTCATGCACGAAGTCGGCGTGACCGCGCTCGGTGGCGAGCCCGGATATACCACGCTCGAACGGTTGTGGACGCGGCCGACCTGTGAAGTGAACGGCATGCTGAGCGGCTACACCGGTGAGGGCGCCAAGACCGTGCTGCCCGCGCTGTCCATGGCAAAAGTCAGCTTTCGGCTCGTGCCCGATCAGAGCCCCGATGCCATCGCCGCGCTTGTGCGTACGCATGTCGAGCGCGTGGCGCCGGCGGGTGTGACCGTGACCGTCGAGCACCTGCACGGGGGACGCCCGTGGCGGGCCGACCTGAAGGGGCCGATCATCGAGGCCGGCAAGCGCGCACTCGAAGCGGCCTTCGGACGGGCGCCGGTCATCACCGGTGAAGGGGGAAGCATTCCCGTAGTGGGTGACTTCGAGCGCATTCTGGGTGCGCCCGTGCTGCTGATGGGCTTCGGATTGCCCGGGGAAAACGCCCACGCCCCCGACGAATGGATCAGTGTCGAGAACTACCTCGTCGGCATTCGCGCCGCCGCCACGTTACTCGATGAGTACCGGGCGGCAGCGCGTGATGCCAATGCCAATGCGCTCCCGTCAATCGGAACGCACTAGAACGAGCCCAGGATATCGTCGGCCGATCCATCCTCATCGTCGAACGGAATCATTGCGGCCGCACTCATCGGGAAGACGTCATCCGGAGCGTGCACACCGTTCGACGGCGCACTCGAAGCACGAGCCTTCGCCAGCACCGTGGCCGCCGGACGAATCGGCGCCCTCGATGCCGCGCCCGCCTTTGCCGCGCCCGCCTTCGGAAGCGATGAGGCACCGGACTTCGCGAACGTCTTCGCCGGCGCGGAGCGCGGCATCACCGGACGGCGCGATGAAAACGCCGGTGATGCATGCATCTCCGCCTGACGGCGGGACGCCGACGTCACTACGTGGCTCGCGCCGCGATGCGAATCGCGCGCGCGCACGTCGAACTGCGAGGCCAGTTCCTGCATCTCGCCGGCCTGTGCGGACAGCTCAGCCGCCGCGCTCGCTGATTCCTCGGCGTTCGCGGCTGTGCGCTGCGTGAGACTCGCAATCTGATCCATCGACGAGGTGACTTCGGCCAGCTCCTTCTGCTGCTCGGCCGCACCTTCGGCAATGTTGTTCATGATCGCCGAGGCGCGCTGCACGCCGGTCCGAATCTCGTGCAGACGCCTCGTGACACTGTCGTTCAGCTGCACCCCCGTCTCGGCCTTCTGTACCGACTCCTCGATCAGTGTCGCCGTGTTGCGCGACGCTTCCGACGCACGGATGGCGAGGCTGCGCACTTCGTCTGCCACGACCGCGAAGCCCTTACCGGCATCGCCGGCGCGCGCCGCTTCGACCGCGGCGTTCAAGGCCAGCAAATTCGTCTGGAACGCGATCTCATCGATCGTCTTCACGATCTTGGCCGTGGAGTCGGCCGAGCGCTTGATCTCGGCCACGGCTTCCGCGAGCGCCGTCATACGTTCCACGCCCTGTTCCGTGTCCACGTTCGCACGCTCCATGGCCGCCCGCGCTTCGTTGGCATCGGCCACATTCGCCTTCGTGCGGTCGTCCACCACCTTGAGGCGGTTCGAGACCTGATCGATGGCGCCGGCCTGATCGGACGCGCCACTCGCCAACTCCTGACTGCCTTCACCGATCTCACGAGCGGCCGAGTTCACTTGGCCGATCGCGGTGGTCAGCGAGGCGAAGACTTCCGCGATGTTTTCCAGCGCCGTGTTGAGCGAATCCTTGATCGCGGCATGCTCACCCACGTACGCGCCGGTCACACGCGCCGAGAGGTCGCGGGCCGCCACGCGCTCAAGCACCTGCTTGGCCTCGCTGATCGGCTCAACCACGGAGTCGAGCATTTCGTTCGTGCCTGAGATCAGCTGGGCGTACGCGCCGCGGAACTGCTGCGGGTTGCCGCGCTTGGCCAGATCGCCATGCTTCGCCGCATCGATCACCGTGTTGATCTCGCTGACCATGCCTTGCATCGTGTCGGTCGCCTCGTTGATGCTCTTCGACAGCACGTCATGCTCCGAGCGCACCGACACCTTCGACGTGAGATCGCCAGCGGCCAGTCGGTCGGCGGCACGCGCTACGCAGCCCATGTACTCCAGCATCTCACGGAAAGCACCCGCCAGCGTGCCGATTTCATCCTGGCTGTCGATGTTGATGTTCTGTTCGATACGGCCGCGGGCGATCTCCGTCGCCGCGGTGGACAACGTTTGTATGGCGCCGATGATGCTGCGCAGCGTGCCAACCGCGAGCAGGCCTAGCGCGAGCAGCGACACGACCAGCACAACCGTCGTGACCCAGCGCGCCGTTGCCTGTAGCGTGCGCGCCTGTGCGAAGGCGGCCGTGATCGCGGCTTCCTTCGTTGTGGTATGATCCTGCAGCGCCTTCGATAGCGTGGCCTGCTTCGTCTGCACGCCCGCCACGCCACCCATGAACTCGCCCATCGCCCCGGTGATCAGGCCGAAGCTCATGCGGCGCGCGGCGGTGGCGTATGTCGTGAAGTCGGCGCGTACGGTACGAATGGCAGCCGAGTCCACACTTGGGTTCATGGCCAGCGTGTCTGTCAGCGCGAGGAAGTTCGCGGTGATGCTATCCGCCGAGACCACGCCGGCGGTGTCGCTCGCGCTGACCGCATCCCGCAGCGCGAGCTGGTACACGTCGAGTGTCGACTGCAGTCGGCGGCTGGCTTCGAGAGCCGGCGACGCCTGCATCTCGATGCGCTCGAGCTGCTCCTGCGAACTCCGGCCAAGGACCACCGTCGTACCGAGGGTCACCAAGAAGCCGAGCGCGGCAACGACGGGGAGTGCGAGGATCCTGGCCCGAACAGACAGAGTGCGAAACATTGGAGAATGGCGAGGGACTACACGCGAGGGGGCGGCTCAGGCTGCGTTGCCGGGGCGCGCCATCGTCTACGGGTATCGGATATTCCCCGACTCCGCTTGAACAATCAGCGGGAATTGTGACACTCGCGGCGCAATCGTCATGTTCCCTCCGCATTCGGGACCAGACCGGGACCAGACCGGGACCAGCGATCGGCCGGTCGTCCCGGCGTGTGCCCGGAACCCATTGTATGGAATGCCACGCGGGGCGACGGATGCCCGTCGCCCCGCGTGGTTCGTGTCACGACAGCGCTGAAACTCAGAGTCCGTCGAGCAGGGAATCGTTGTTGGTGGTAGCCGCAATACGCTTGATGAGCCACTCCATGCCCGCCTGCGGCGGGAGTTGGTGCAACCCACGACGCAGTAGGTGCACCTTTTCGAGCTGATCGGGGCGATAGAGCTTCTCTTCGCGGCGCGTGCCGCTGGTGCCGATGTCGAACGCCGGGAAGATGCGACGGTCGGCGAGCGAGCGATCGAGCTTGATCTCGCAATTGCCGGTGCCCTTGAACTCCTCGAAGATCACATCGTCCATGCGCGAGCCGGTTTCGACCAGCGCGGTGGAGATGATCGTGAGCGATCCCCCACCATGCTGCGGCGCGATCATGCGTGCCGAACCGAAGAACGCCTTCGGCTTCTGCATCGCGTTGCTGTCGAGACCACCGGACATCGTGCGGCCGGTGCCACGCTCTACGGTATTGTAGGCGCGGGCCAAACGGGTGATCGAGTCGAGCACGATCACGACATCCTTGCCCTGTTCCACCATGCGGCGGGCGCGTTCGAGCGTCATCTCCGCCACTTCCACGTGACGCTTGGGCGGCATGTCGAAGCTCGACGCCACGACCTCGCCGTAGCCCCACGTGATCATCTCGCTCACTTCTTCGGGGCGCTCGTCGACCAGGAGCACGAGCAGCGCCGCTTCGGGGTGATTGATCGCCACCCCTTCTACGATCGCTTGCAGCAGCGTGGTCTTACCGGCGCGGGCCGGGGCCACGATGAGCGCGCGCTGGCCGTAACCGATCGGCGCAATCAGGTCGATGGCGCGACGCGTGAGTTCGGGGCCGGTCTTGGCCGGACGTCCCGTTTCCAGCGTCAGCTTCCGGTCGGGATAGCTGGCCGTGAGGGTGTTGAAGTCGGAGCGCTTCTCGAGCACGACGGGCGAGCCGTCGTTGAGCTGCTGCACTTCGATGATGACCTGACGACCGCGCGGATCGCGCCCGAATGTGGCGTCGAGCTTGTCGCCACGCCGGAGTTGGTGCAGGCGCACCAGCGCCGCCGGCACGAACGGATCGGTCGGGTCGGGCAGGTAGCTGTTGATGGCGCGACGCAGAAAGCCGCCATCACGCGAGGGGTCGAACCAGCCGGCCATCGTGCCGTCCACCACGGTGGGCGTGGACGGCACCGACGGGGCGCGCTCGACCGGACCGTCGACGCCCTGCGGCGGACGGCCTTCGCCACCGGCACCACCGCGCCGGAACCGATTGCGTCCGCGGCGTCCATTCCGTCGGAGGGCGGCATCACCACCGCGATCCGGGCCGTTCCGATCGCCACGGTCCCCACCACGATCCGGTCCCCGGTCAGGGCCCCGATCGGGCCCACGGTCGGGCCCACGATCAGGTCTGTCCTGTGGAGTGGCCTGTCCGCCCACTGGCGCACCGGCAGAACCGTCGGGACGTTCGCCGCGCGGTCCGCGGTCGCCACGCTCATGGCGATGACGTCCACGGTCGCGTTGACGACCACCGCGGTCGGGACGGTCCGGCCTCGCGGGGCGATCGCCGTACGGACGATCGGGGCTCGGCTCGGGACGCTCCGCGCTGCTGGCGGGCGGATTGGCCGGCCGGTCGAAGGCGCGATCGTATCGATCGGCGCTGTCCAGACGAGGACGCTCGGCAGCCGGATCGAAGAACGCGGGAGGCGTCATCGGATCCGGTCGAGGCGCGGACCGCGGCCCAGGACGGCGTTCGGCCCGCGGCTCGGCACTCGGCTCGCTGGGCGGCTCACTGCGCGGTTCGGCGCGGGGGGCGGGCGGAGCCGGAGGGGCTTCCCGCTCGGCGCTGGCCGGCGCGTCGGCGGCATCGGCCGCTGGACGACGCGGAGGCAGACAGCGGCGCGGGCGAGGCGCCTCGTCGGGCGTTCCAGCCGTCGGCGGCGGTGGGGCGGCCTCTCTCGGCGCGGGTGCCGATGGTGCGTCGAGATACGGATTGTCGTCCCCACCGGAATCGGGGGACGGCGCGGCACTGGTGCGGCTGCGGCGAATGGGGCGTTTGCGTTCGGTCATTCGAAAACTGCGAGTGGTACAGTGGGCTCCGTTCCGATCTGGAAGGGAGCGCGACGCCACAGCAGGCATGAAGACATGCAACGCCGTGGGCCGAAAGTTCGATGTCCGTGTCGGACTCGAGATGCGCGTAGAGCGCGGATATTGCGGGTCGCTTTGGACGGGGAGAGGCGTACCGTCGCACTTGCCGGAAAAGCCGTATTTGCTTTCCGGTGCCGCGGGGGGTTGAGACCCGGGCGCAGCCAGCCGATGTCGGTGGGCTTGTTACGCGCACTTCGAACAGCGTCGCGTCACACTAGGAGTATTACGATCCTGCTCCAATCGCGCAACCCATTAATCCGGTCCGTGACCTGACCGAATCACCGGATCTGTCTACTTTTCGACCATGATCGCTCCTCTTCTTGACCTCCCGGCTGCCCTTGCTGACGCGGTGGGCGCCTACGAAGCCTCCGGAAACGTCGGTGCTCTCATGGAGCGTCTGCATACGCTCCGTGCCACGGTCACACCGGATGCCCTCGTGGCCGCCGCCGAGCCCTGGTTGCACATGCCCGAAGTCGCCGGCCCCCTCTATGAGCGCGTGGTGGACGAACAGCCCACCAACGCCCGCGCGCTCGTCATTCTGGCCAACGCCTACTGGCTCTCCGGCCGCGGTCCCGAGGTGGTCGGCGAATTGGCGACCCGCGCATTAGCGGCCGATCCGCAGAATCGTGGCGCCTGGCACATGTGGGCGCTGACCGAGTCGAATCAGCGCGATCGCACGATCCGCTGGCTGCAGGTGACCCAACGCTTCCCCGAAGACCAGCTCGCCAAGGCGGCGCTCGCGGACAACGCCAGCTCGCTGGCTGCCGCTGAACACGATAAAGAAGCTCTCGCCCTCGCGATTTCCGCCTACGAGGAGCTGTGGGCCAACTCGCCCACCGACCAGCAGCGCGCCGCGCTGGAAACCGCGCTCGCCACCCTCCGCAACTACTCGCTGTGACCGACGCGCCAAAGCCCAACACCCCGCCGCACGATCACGTCGCGAGCGATCACGTCGAAAGCGACGTCCTCGCTGAATTCCGCCTGTTCCGCGAGCGCATGAACACGCGCATCCTTGGCGAAAACAATCTCGTCATCAATCGCTTTTTCAATCTCGACGGTCGCGCGTATGAAGGCGGCACGCTGAGCGTCAAGACCAAGGAACTGCTCGGACTTGTGGCCTCGCTCGTGCTGCGCTGCGACGATTGCATCACCTACCACATTGTGCGCTGCGCCGAGGAAGGTGTGTCGCGCGACGAAGTCTTCGAGACGATGAGCATCGGTCTCATCGTCGGAGGCAGCATCGTGATTCCACACCTGCGACGCGCCGTCGATCGTTGGGATGAAGCCGAGAAGATGCGCCGCACGCCGTAACGGATGCCGTAACGGATGCCGTAACGACCAGCCATCGCGCTACGGCTTTGCGACGGTGTTCCGGTTGCCGTCGGATACGTAGCGTGCCCACGCGCCGGGCTTATCCATCTGGTCGAGGGTCGTGGAGAGTTTGGTGCCGCCCTGCAGCGGCACTCGCGGCAACGATTTCGGATTGAATTCCGGATCGAACGGGCTGCGCGCCGGACCACCCGACACTTGGAACACGGCCTCGTGGTGGTAATGCATGCTGCGCTTGCTCTTCGTGTCGTACCACGACCCCTTGAACGCGAGCGCACGGTTCTTCGGCCACAATCCATAGGGCAGGGCAAGCCCGCGTACTCGGTAGCCGGGCACCGCGGAGTCGATCGCCATCGCCCCACGCGCCAGCTGTTCCTGCACCACCGCGCCCGAATACTTGTTGAGCTTCGCGTGCCATAACGTGTGGTTGCACAGCTCGAAGCCCTGCTGGGCCAGGAACTGCACCTTCTTGAAGCGCCACTCGGTCTTCTGGCCGTCGATGCCCTTGTCGCCGAAAAACGCGTGACCGGCCTCGGCCGCCGGCAGCAGGCAGAACAACCCCTTCGCCTTCCAGTCGGGGTGCCCCTTGATGAAGTCCAGCAGCAGGCCGACGGCGCTCGTGGGATCGACCACCAGCGTGCCGTTGCGCTCGAGGTAGCGGAACTGGCTCGGTGACGCATCGTCGAAGGTGAACAGCACCGGCGTCTTGCCGACCGGGACGTCCATCGTCTTGTCGAGCAGCTCCGACAGGTTCACCGGCACATAGCCGCGCGCATGCAGCTCGCGCAGCTCGGCGCGGAAGCGCTCGCGCGACACCTTGTACGTGCCGTCGGCCGCGACGACCTGATGCCACTCCACGATCGGAATCCGTCCCAACTCGTTGGGGACACGCGGGCCCGTCGGCGTCGTCGAATGCACTTTGGCAGACGGTGCCTTCGCCGGCGGTGCCTTGTTCGGCGCAGCAGGCTGAGCCTTGGCACGTTCCGGGTGCTCGGGTCGTGGGATTCCCCGCGGACGCGCGTGAGCGGTCGCCGGCAGCAGGGCTGAGGCAACCAAGACGGCGGCTCCCATGGTCTGTATCAAGATCGACACACGCGGCGTGGTACGGACGGTGCAGTAGCGGATGAGAAGTTGCCGACGTGCCATGATCGCAGAGGAGTGTGGTGGACGCGAAAACTAACGACACACCGGCCGCGCGCAGTGGCGCTTACAGCACGCCCAGCCACTCCTTCTCGAAGCCGCCATAGCCCGGGAAGATCTTCGGCAGCTGCGTCGCGCCGAGATGCTTCGACGCGATCTCACTGAACACCGCACGGAAGTCGGTGGTCAGCGCGAGATCGCGTCCTTCATACAGCTGCTCCGGCGCCAACCCCGGCCAGCGACCGTGTACTTTCTGCGCCGACCGCAGCGATCCGCCAATCACGAACATCGCGCCCGCATGGCCGTGATCGGTGCCGCCCGTGCCGTTCTGTCGCACCGTGCGGCCGAACTCCGAGCAGGTGAGAATCACGACCTCCTCCATGCGGTCGCCGAGGTCGGCGACCAGCGCGGCGATACTCTGAGAGAAGTCGCCAAGCCGCGTCGCCAACTGGCCTTGTGCGCCACCCTGATTTACGTGGGTATCCCAACCGCCCACGTCGGCGAAGGCCACTTCGAGCCCCACGCCGGACTTGATCAACTGCGCGATCTGCAGCAGCCGCTGACCGAACTGCGAGCGTGGATATGCCACGCCGGCGGCCGGTCGGTACTGCTGCGGGTTCGCGGCGCGCAGCACCTTGAGGGCTTCGAACATGTCGCTGCCGCTGCCGTGCACGAGGTCCGACGATCCGGTGCGATAGAGCGCCTCGATGCGACGCTGCGCTTCACCGCCGTTGGTGCGGATCGAGAACTCGTCGATCGAATTCATCGCCACCACCGGACTCGCCCCCTCCAGAATGCGCGGCGTCTGCGCCGTCATCGCTACGGCACGGAACGGCGTTGCACCCGGCGTCGCCCCCGGCGCACACGATGACGCCTCGCAGGTGCCCTCTACCGCGAGATAGCGATTGAGCCAACCGTCGGTGGTGCCTTTCCGGTCGGGCGTGCCGGTTTCCATGTAGTCCTGGGCATCGAAGTGCGAGCGGGTGGCACTCGGACTTCCCACCGCATGAATCGGCGCCAGCAGGCCGCGATCCCACAGCGCCTTGAACGACGCCAGCGACGGGTGCAGCCCATAGAACCCGTCAAGATCGATTGCGCCGCCGGCATTCGCTGAGCTGCCCACACGAGCCGGTGTGGCGATCGCGAGCTGTGGACGCGCGGCGTAGTAGTTCCTGTCGCCGAATGGCACCAACACATTGAGCGCATCGGCGGCGCCGCGCTGAAAGAGCACGATCAGCGTTTTGCCGCGCACCGCGCGCGGGAGTTCCATCGCCAGGGCGGTGCGTCGCAGGAAGCTGGGCGAGAGTCCCAGCGTGACCAGCGACAGCGCACCACCCTTGAGAAACACCCGGCGATTCACCGGATTGTGGAAGGCAAACATGGTCGGAGTCCCGCTCAGCGGCGTTGAAATTCAGGAGCCCCGAGCGCGAGGCCAACGATCTGTGCGAATCCCGTGAGTGATGGCAACGATCCGATCGACTGCGTGAGCGTGCCGCCGCGTTCCGGTTTCACGGCTTCGCGACCGGCGGCCTGCTGCTGTTGCGCCACGGGCGCCCGTGCGGCGCGTCGCTCACTGGCGGCTTGCCGTCGCGCGTTCGCCGTCATCTCACCGCTGGCCACGCCACCGGCCACGCCACCGGCCACGCCACCCATCATGGTGGCATCGTCGTCGGCGGTGAGCAGCGAATCATTGGCGCCGCCGTGCGACTGCAAAAACGGATTGGTGCCGGTGATCAGCACCTGTCGCGTATCCGACGATACCGCACCACCGAACAGTTCCTTGATCACGGCGTCCACCTGATCCTCGCGCGACGACCACGCGAGCTGCGCGGTGA
>CAITQY010000070.1 GCA_903894655.1 uncultured Gemmatimonadota bacterium | reverse complement strand
GGCGCAAGGCTACGACCTCGGCATCATGTCCGGCACCACTCGCCAGCTCCGTCTGTACCGGCATCTCGGCTTCCATGCGTTTGGCCCGCTTATCGGCACCGAGCAGGCATCGTACCAGCCCATGTACATCACGGCTGAGGAAGTACTGGCGTGGCCCGACGCCATGAACGACGGAGTAGAGACACACAGCACGGGCGCCAACTTCCTGCCCGGTCCGGTGGGAATCAGCGACGCGGTCCAGCAGGCGATGCAACGTGGAGCCATCTCGCATCGGGCGGATGCGTTTCACGCGCAGTATCGCGACGCCCAACAGCGGCTGTGCACGTTGGCCAACGCGCGGCACACGACCATGCTGCTGGGATCCGGCACGCTGGCCAACGATGTCGTGGCCGCGCAGATCTCGCTGCTCGACGCGCCCGGTGTGATCGTGAGCAATGGCGAGTTTGGCGAGCGCCTCATCGATCACGCCACGCGCATGCGCATCCCGCACACGGTAGTGCAGGCACCATGGGGTAAGGCGCTCGACTATGTCGCCGTCGCGCACGCGATGCAGCAGACGAGGGCGGGCTGGCTCTGGGCCGTGCACAGCGAGACGTCCACCGGTGTGATAAACGATCTCGAGGCACTGGCCGCAATTGCGCGGTCGCACGACGCCAAGCTGGCGCTCGACGTGATCAGCAGCCTCGGCACGGTGCCGCTGTCGTTGCGCGACGTGTGGATGGCCAGTGCGGTCAGCGGCAAGGCGCTCGCCGCATTCCCCGGCGTCGCCATCATTTTTCATAATGGTGATTCGTGCTCAGCGAGTACGCGCATTCCGCGCTATCTCGATCTGGGCTTCGCAATAGCCCAACACGGCGTGCCGTTCACCCAGTCGTCAAACCTGCTCGCCGCGCTCGGCACATCGCTGGCGGAGATCGACTGGCCCGCGCGCTTCCGCCGCCTCGCGCTGGATGGCACATGGCTTCGTCGAACCATGGAGTCGCGGGGATGGCGTGTCTTGGCCGCCGCCGAATACGCCTCACCGGCCGTGCATACGCTGATTCCACCGGCCAGCGTGAGCGCGCGCGCCGTCGGCGCACAGCTCCGCGACGCCGGATGGCTGGTCAGCTTCGAGAGTGGCTATCTCAGCGAGCGAAATTGGCTGCAGGTATGCCTCATGGGGCATTACACGCCCGAGGCACTGCGCGCCTTTCCATCGGCGCTGGATCGGTGTGCCGACGCGGCCGCACCGTTAGGGGAGTTCTCGATCGCCCGGGCGGCGACGGGTTGAACGGCAACGACAACAGCGACTGCAACAGCCGGAACACGGAGTCGACGGATATCGCGGATATCACAGATAAGCGAAAGCGACCGGAGGCGGTCCGCGCCTATCGCTAATCGGTGTGATCGGCGGAATCCGTCGACTCCGTGTTCCAGCTGTTGCAGTTTGAGGAGGATGAACCGTTGCCGTGCCTGCTCAGCGATTCGCCGCGATCTCCACGGACACGTCGCGCGTCGACGGAGCCATCATCTTCGACGGCAACCCGCGACAGGCGGCATTCGTGCACCCCGGACAGTTCTGCTTGTACTGTGTGCTGTGCGGCTGCCCAGACGCCAAGTGGCCGTTCACGATATCGGCCAAGGCATCGAGGAACTCCGTTCGCGCATTGAGCGACGGGGCGCGACGGAAGCCGGTCATGCCGAGGGAGTGCGCGAGTTCGCCGTACTCGATGTCGATTTCCGATAGCGTCTCGATGTGATCGCTCGTGAAGGCGATCGGCACCACCAGCACATTCTTCTGCCCGCGCGCCGCCAACTGCTTGATCATCGTTTCGGTGCTCGGCCCCAGCCATCGCACCGGACCCACTTCCGACTGAAAGCACAGCATGTAGGGATTGCGCAGCTCGGCCGCCTGCACCACGCGGCTCACTGACGCCGCAATCTCGGCGGGATACGCATCGCCGCGGTCGATGACTTTGAGCGGCAGCGAGTGCGCACTGAAGAGCACCAACACGTCATCGCGCTCGTGCGCCGGATACTGCTCGAGGCCGTCGTCGATCGCACTGGCCATCGAGCGCACAAAGCCCTCGTGTTCGCCCCAGCGATCGATGATGCTCCACGTAAAGGCGTCCTGCAGCCCGGTGCGAGCGAGCGCGCGCCACAAGTCGTTCAGGCTCGAGCCTGTCGTCGAGCACGACCACTGCGGGTATTGCGTGAACGCCACCGCGCGCGTGATCCCGTCGGCCTTCATTGCCTTCAGCGCATCGTCGGCGAACGGCGCGGTATAGCGGAAGGACACGTAGAACTTGTGCGGTGCCGTGTCCGGCGACATCTCGTCGAGCCGCGCGCACATCGCGTCGCCTTGCGCCTTGGTCCACGTGAGGATCGGCGACCCACCCCCGATCGCGTCGTACAACTTGCGCACCTTCGGCGCCCGTCGCGTTGCGATGAACTTGCCCAGCACATCCTGCCACGGGAGCTGGATGATCTCCTTGTCGGCGAAGAGGCGCAGCAGGAACGGCTCCACGTCATCGAGCGTGGCCGGCCCTCCAAGATTCATCATCACGATCCCGGTACCACCGGCAGTGCCGGCACCGGCGCGTGTCAGTTCGGGGCCGTGCGCAGCGGCACTCGAGGAACGACGGAACGGCAGAACATCAGAAGGCGTCATGCATGGAAGTGTCGACCAACGCACCGCCGTATTCCACTGGGGTGAAGTACGCGGTTCGCCCCTCCGTAGCATTACGGACCACTCCAACCCGCGCGACACTGTGGACTGTAGCTGCTGAACTCTGACCACTATACCCAGTCTGATGCCAGCATTCTGACCACTGTCTACTGAATCAAGCGTTCAGTACCCAATCGGCCCAAGTCGGAACAGGCTCCACGGCCACACCGGCGCTCCCGGCTCCGTTCCCGCCATGAACCACTCCACGTATCGTCGCTCTTCCGGCGTCCGAGCATCCGACGGCCGTCCCGTCGCCCGATCGAGTTCCACCGGCACCACCCCCGGCGGCGGTGTCCACACACCGCTGGCGCGATTCCCGTAGGCCGCCGCAATAATCTGTCCCGCAATCGGTGCCGCCAGCGTGCCGCCCACCGCGCCCGGCGAGATCATCGCCGGCTTATCGAAGCCGAGCCACACACCCGTGACCAACTCCGGCGTCATGCCCACGAACCACACGTCGGTATTGTCGTTGGTGGTACCCGTTTTCCCCGCCACCGGGATGCGCGCCGGCACGATCTTGCGCAACGCCGTCGCCGTGCCGCGGGTGACCACATCCTGCAGCATGTCGCGCATGATGAACGCCACGCGCGGGTCCATCGCCGCTCGCGCGGGCGCGATCTGCGGCACGAAGACGGTGCGGCCCGTGCGATCCTCGATGCGCTGCACGAAGCGCGGTTCCACCGCCACGCCGCCATTGTCGAAGCTCGCATACGCCGCCACGAAATCGAGCGGCTGCACCACGCTCGCCCCCAGC
Source organism: uncultured Gemmatimonadota bacterium (assembly GCA_903894655.1). Taxonomy (GTDB): domain Bacteria; phylum Gemmatimonadota; class Gemmatimonadetes; order Gemmatimonadales; family Gemmatimonadaceae; genus Gemmatimonas. Next base: position 53 of record CAITQY010000070.1, on the reverse strand, counting down.
GCACTGGAGGGGTACGGCGAGATGGGCGAGCGTAAACCCGCGCGACGCGCCAG
>CAITQY010000069.1 GCA_903894655.1 uncultured Gemmatimonadota bacterium | reverse complement strand
CCGGTGAAGAACGGATACGACAGGCCGATGCCGACGGTCCAGTTCGGGAAGAAGTCTCCGAGGCTCTTCGGCAGGATGCCCGCTGGGTACGCGAGGCGCTGATAGTTGGTGGTCGCGGCGATCGACGGCAGGCGCTGCGCCTTCGTGGCTTTCAGTTGCTGCTGCGCGACTTCGACGCCCTTGATCGCCTGCTGCACCGGGGCCCGTGTACCGATGCCGGTGTCGCTGCCCGCCAGCACGCGCGAGACCGCGGCCTGTACCTGCGGATCGATCGTAAGCACCTCGGCCACGTTCACATTCACCGTGGTGATCGGCGCCTGATTGGCCACCGACGCCGAGACCGGAGACTCGGCGATGCTGTCGGTGAGCGTCAGCGGCTGATCGGGCGACAGGTTGAGCAGCTGACGCAACCGCACGTAGGCGAGGTCGCGATTGGTGCGCGACTGCAGCCAGCCGGGTCGTTGATTGTCGCGCGTGACGCGCGCCCGAATGAGCTCGAACTCCGACGCCGAGCCGACATTGCGGGTGAGCTGCACCTGACGCAGCGTGCGCTCCGACTGCACGAGCGACGATTCCGAAATCGCGACCAAGCGATCGGCCAGCAGCGCGTCGTAGTACGACTGCGTCACGTCGAGTTGCACCTGCGCCTGCGCGCTCGTGATGCCGATCTCGGCCGACTCACGCGCGGCCCGCGCGGCACGGATGGTGGCAGTGGTTCGGCCGCCGCTGAACAGCCCCTGCGACGCGGAAAGCCCCACGTTGAAGTTGTATTGCGACGCGAAAATGCGCGTGATCGGATTGTCGGCCAGCGACGTGGTGTCGTTGCCGCCGGAGCCGCCACTCGAGTTGTTGCTCGAGCGTTCTGAGATGGCGGCGAACTGATTCTGCAGCTGCTTCTGCCAGTTCATCGTGGTGGCGAGCTGCGGCATCAGCGCCGAGCGCGCCTGACCGAGCTGGCCCTGCGCACGGAGGGCGCCTGCGCGCGCGATGGCGATCTGCTCGCTCTCACCGGTGGCCAGCGTGAGCGCCTCGGCAAGGGACAGCGGGCGTGGCGCGCCGCCGGCGGCGGGCGACGCGGCGGGCTGGGCGGCCGCGCGGTGTGGCGCCATCGCAGTCGCGACGAACGCGGCCACGAGCATGGTGGCGGGGCTTGTGAGTATGCGGCGCAACGCGCGCGCACCGACGAAAGGCATCATTCGGGGACAGTGGTGGAGGTCGAGTCGCGCTCGACCGTACGCGCGGCACGGTGCGCTGGTTCCTGCAAAGCACCGACCCCACGCAAGAAGATGCGCACGTAAGCACGCAGGGTTTCCGGCACGGGTTGGGTGAACATGGTGGGCATGATGTCGCGGTTCATGGCGTCGGCGTAGACGGCACCCATGAGCATGGTGGCGGCAGCGCGGACTTCGGCCGGCGAGACTTCGCCGGACTCGGTGACCCAACCGTTCCGGCGGAGCTTGACCACATACTCGCGCACGTGCGCCATGGCCGCGCTGGGACCGTGCGTGGCGCAATCGGCGGCGTCGGGACGTTCCACGGCGTCACTCAATAGCTGCCGCACGATTGCGCGCATGCCGACGAGGGCCGAGTGATGAACGCTGACCCAATCGAGCAGCTCCTGCTCGGGGTCGGCTGGCTCGGCCGGCAACGAGGCCGCCTGCTTGATGCGCGAGCACTCCTGCATCATGAGGTCGAGCAGCGCATCCTTGCAGCCGAACTGCCGGAAGAGGGTGACTTCGTTCACCCCGGCCTCTTCGGCAATACGGCGCGTGGTCGCCCCGCGCCAGCCGTGCTGGGCGTACACCCGGGCGGCGGCGTGGAGGATGCGCTGGCGGTGGTCGACGATCATGGAGCGGAGGCTAATGCAAGTGCATACTTGCCGCAAGCGGGTACTTGCTTACAGCTCATCCCAGTTGAGTTGGGACAACAATCGGGTGGTCACTGCGTCCAGTCCGTGAACCGATCACGCAGAGAAGCAGAGGACGCAGAGTAGGATTCTCCCGTACTGTTCTCAGCGAGCTCTGCGTTCTCTACGCCTCCGCGTTATCTGGAACGGCCGTCGCGAACCGATGCCGGCTCTTATGGCGCTGCGAGCAGGTGGTTGGGTGCCGGCTGAACCGATCACGCCGAGGCGCAGAGGACGCAGAGAACGCAGAGCGTGATTTTTTCATGGCTATTCTCAGCGGGCTCTGCGTTCTCGGCGCCTCCGCGTTATCTGGAACGGCCGTCGCGACCAACGCCGGCTCTTGTGGCCGTGCCGGCACGTGGTAACGTGTCCCTGTATGAGAACCCTGCTCCCTTCCCTCACCCCGTGACCGGATTCCGAGAGCTTGCCCGTGCGGCAACGGAAGCGAGGGCGGCACGCCCTGATGTGCCGCTCGCGCTGGCCACGCTGGTGCAAGTGGACGGCAGCTCGTACCGTCAGCCCGGCGCGAGGCTGTTGGTAGACGCCGAAGGGCGTGTCCTGGCCGGCGCGATCAGCGGCGGGTGCCTCGAGGGGGACGTGGCAGCGCGAGCCGCTGAGGTCTGTGCGACGGGACGCGGCGTGCGTCTGATGTACGATCTGCGGGCCGACCTTGAGGCGATCTGGGGTTTCGGCGCCGCGTGCGACGGCATCGCCCATTTGCTCCTCGAGCCACTCCCCAACCCGTCGTGGCTGGCCGATGTCGAAGCGATCCGCACTCGGCGCCATAATGGCGCGGTACTCACGGTGCTCGACGGACAGGGCGGTGGCAGCAGTTGCGCCATCCTCGATGGCGACGCCGCGACGGGCAGCTGGCGGCCGATCGTCGAGGAGCCGCATGGGATAGCGGCATCGGAGCTGCTCGCCGGCACCCGTGCGGCGCAGCGCACCGGGCACCCGATGCTGCACGCCGTTCGCGACCACGCCGTTCGCGACCACGCCGCGTTGCTGTTCATCGAGCCGCTCGTGGCGCCGGTCGCGCTGCATGTGATCGGCGCCGGTCGCGGTGCCGACGCCTTTGTGCAGATCGCGCGCGCGCTGGAGTGGGAGGTCACGGTTATCGATCACCGGCCGGCGGTGCTGGCCGAGTTGGCGCTTCCCGAGGGGGTGACGACCCATGTCGCGCGATTCGACGACGCCGAGTCGTTGAACCGGCTGCTGGAGTCGCTGCCGCACGATGGCCGCACGGCGATCGCGCTGCTGTCGCACATTTTCGACGTCGACAGCACCTGGCTCGCAGCCTTGCTCCCGCTGCCGGTGGCGTACATCGGCGTGCTGGGATCGCGAACGCGCGCGGGGCAGCTGTTAGAGGCGGTCAATGCGGCGCTGAGCGAGCGCGGTATCTCGGTGACCGATCGCATGCGTCACCGCCTGCACGCGCCGATCGGACTCGATCTCGGTGGCGAGAGCCCGGCGTCGATCGCCCTGTCGGCCATCGCCGAGATCGAGGCCGTGATCCACGGCCGTCCGGCGGGTTTCTTGCGCGAGCGCCTGAGTCCGATCCATGCGCGGACACCGACGCCTCGGGTGTTCGAACACGAAGCGCCGATCGTACCGACCGAGTGTGATGCGCGACTCGACGACGGCCACGACCACGACCTCGACCACGGTCGCGGGTGACAGCGTGAGCGTCGCCGGCGTCCTGCTGGCGGCCGGCGGATCGCGCCGGCTGGGGTCTCCCAAGCAGCTCCTCACGATGAACGGCGTGACGCTGGTGGAGCGTGCCGCAAGGCAATTGTTGGACGCCGGTTGCTCGCCGGTTTTGGTGGTCGTTGGCGCGCACGCCGACGAAATACGTGATGCTGTATCGATGCTGTCCGTTAGATGCGTCGAAAACGCGCATTGGGAACGGGGAATGGGCACGTCCATCGCGGCGGCCGTGACCGCGCTGCACGATGTCCGCTTTGCCCACACGTCGGCTGTCCTGATCGCCACCTGCGATATGCCGACGGTAACCGTCGAGCATCTGCAGTCGCTGCTGGCCACGTCCAACCGAGGCGCGCAGCGTGTGGCCTCGGCCTATGGATCTGCCTATGCCTCGGCCTATGCCGGCCCCGACAGCCCACCGGAACGGGGTCCGATCCGCGGCATCCCGGCGGTGCTACCACGCGCCGACTGGCCGGCGCTGGCGGAACTCGACGGCGATCAGGGGGCGCGCGTCCTTCTCCGCGATACCGGGACGCTCACGGTGTCGCTTCCGAGCGGCCAGTTCGATCTCGACACCCCATCCGATGTCGCCGCGTGGCGTACTGCCGGCGGTGCCTCCCCGATGTGATGCGGGTGGTCGAGGCTGCGCCCCGCCCACCCGCATCGACCACCGGATTCTCTAGGAGCGTCTCCGTTAGCGGGCCACCGCCATTGCGGTGATAATGCGCACGAGCGCCTCGACATCGCGCAGGTCGAGCACTTCGCCCGGCGTGTGGGAGTAGCGCCCCGGCCACGACAGGCCGACGTTCGGGCCGCCGTAGGGGGCGATCGCGGATCCGTCGGTGGAGCCGTGGGTGGTCCCTTGCTGCACCGGAATCCCCTGGGCCCGCGCCACCGCCAGCACGCGCTCCCGTTCGGCCGGCGGTGAGATCGCGCCGTCATCGAGGCCGCGCAGCACGAAGCCCTTCCCGAGCGGGGCATACGCGAAGGCCGGATCCTCGAGCGGCGTATCCGAACTCACGAAGGTGTCCACGCTATAGATCCGCTGCAGCGAACGGCCGTGGTTCGCGCCAAAAGCGCCGGCGCCAAGCAGTCCGCCCTCTTCGCGCACCGACCACACGAACAGCACCTTATGCGTGAGCGTGTTCGGATTGATGCGCTGCACCGCATGCAATAGCGCGGTGCTGCCGGTGCGATCGTCGCTGCCGCGCCCGGTCAATCGCGTGCCGCCCAGACGAGACGACCGCTTGTAGCCGGTGACCGCGTTGCCCACGCGCACCCCCTGCGCGACGAGCGTGGCCGAATCCACGCCAAACCACGCCGTGCTCACCGCCGGCGCCTTCACGCGCGCCGAGTCCCGCGGCACGAACACGCCACGCAACGACGGCGCCGCGTCGCTGCTCCCCACGCGGTCGAAGTGCAGGGCCGCCGGCTGTCCTTCCCATGCACTCGGCACCACCCCACCGCGACGGGCCAACCGCACCGTGCCGTCACGGGCAATTGCTTCCACCTCGAAGCTCACTTCGTCCATGTGCGCGATGAACGCCACCGAATCACGCTCGGGGCCAGCCGCCACGATGAGATTGCCCGCGCTGTCCACCACCGCCCGTGACTTGGCCCACGCCGGCAAAAGCGCGGTGATGGCCTCGCGCACGCGCCACTCGTGTCCCGGCACGCCCGGCAGATCGGCGATCGTCATGAACGTCTTCTCGATGGCACCGTATGCGTCGCGACGCGGCAGGCGCGTGTTGGCGGTGGCGCGCGCGGTGTCGAGGGCGGGCGCGAGCAACGCGGGCGTGCCGGCCACGCCACCGGCCCACGCTGCGTCCTGCAGCAGCGTGCGCACAGCCGCGGCCGCCACGGACTCCACCAGGGAACCGGCGAAGCGCACCGCCGGCGTGACCACGCGCACGCTGTCGAGGCCCGTGGACGCCATCACGCGGGTGATCGCGCGCTTGCTCTGACCCAGACGCGCGACCGGAAGCATGGTGGCACTCCCCAAGGCCTTGCCTTCGTCGAGCAGCGTGAGCGCGTCGAGCTTGCCGGCGCGTGCGAGGACCGCCGCCAGACCGACCCACCCGAAGCTGCGCTGCGACGACAAGACGTAGATCGTTTCGCCGGGCTGCGACGTCGGGGTGGCGGCTGCACCGGCGCTGGCCACCGCGGCACAACTCGCGCGCGCACCGGCGGCCGGCCCCGACGCGTAGCCGGCGTAGGTCCAGACCGGCCGCGACGCGACCACCGGATCGAGCAGCGAAATTCCGAGTGCTTCGGCCTGCGCCTTCGTGCCCGCACCCACATCGACCCAGAGCTGATCGACGCCGACGACGGTGGTGTCACCGCGATGCTGACGCGAGAAGTGTCCGTTGGCGATCGCCACCACACCGGTCACTTCGCCGCGCGCCGAGAGAATGCGCAGCTGGTGGGCTTCGTGGAACTGATCCCAGAGGGGGTGCGCGGCCACCCCGGTGCGAT
>CAITQY010000068.1 GCA_903894655.1 uncultured Gemmatimonadota bacterium | reverse complement strand
GCTCCTTCCTGGAGCCGGTCGCAGCCGACGGTGACGACAGCGGACGCGTTCTAAAACCTCCAAGCACTCTTCAACATGACGACTCCGTCCCTCGAGCAATTGCTCGCCGCGGGCGTTCACTTCGGGCACCAGACCCGTCGTTGGAACCCCAAGATGCGCCGGTTCATTTTCGCCGAGCGTAATGGCATTCATATCATCGACCTGCAGAAGACGCTCCGCCAGATCGAACTGGCGCAGAAGCTCGTCCGCGAGGTCGTGTTGCGTGGTGAGAACGTGCTGTTCGTCTGCACCAAGCGCCAGCTCGCCGCCATCGTGAAGGCTGAGGCCGAGCGCTGCGGCGGGATGTTCGTGACCGAGCGTTGGCTCGGCGGCATGCTGACGAACTTCCAGACGGTCAAGAAGCAGGTCAAGAAGCTCAAGGACCTTGAGGCTGGCACGGAAGACGGCACGCTCACGAACTACACCAAGAAGGAACAGCTTCTTATGTCGCGTCAGCGCGAGAAGCTCGGCAAGTACCTCTCGGGTATTAAGACGATGAACCGCCTCCCGGGGCTGCTGTTCATCATCGACTCGAAGAAGGAGCGCATTGCCGTTTCCGAGGCAAACAAGCTTGGCGTGCCCATTGTCGCCATCGTGGACACCAATGCCGATCCCGACCTGATCACCGTGCCGATCGCCGGTAACGACGACGCCATTCGGTCGGTGGAGTTGATCGCGAAGGTGATTGCGGATACGATCGACGAGGCGCGCCGTGAGGCGCCTGCCCGTCCGAGTGACGAAGAGCAGGAGAGCTACACGTTCTCGAGCGACCGTGGCACGGAGCCGGCTGGTCGTGGTGAGCGTGGTGGCCGCGGTGGAGATCGTGGCGGACAGGGTGGCGGACAGGGCGGTGGGCAGGGCGGTGGCGGACAGGGCGGTGGTGGCCAGGCGGGTGGTGCCGGCAATCGCCCGCGCCGTCGCCGCGCCAAGCCGGAAGCCATCGCCGCACGCCTTAAGCCTGGCGCCGAGGGAACGGCCGCTGAAGGCGCCGCCCCGGATGTCGCTGGTGACGCCGGAGAAGCGGGAGCCGAGTCGGCCGGACAGGAGTAACATTCGGTCGGATTTGTGACCGCCGGATCAGGCTTCCACTGCAGCACCGCGACGCCGCCGGCTCAACACCGGCGGCGTTCGTACGCAGTAGCTCGGCATTGTTCGCAGTACCATCGCATCGCAGATACTGACACTCAGCTTATACAGGGCTCGAAGATGACCACGGTGATCACCGCGAAGGCTGTTTCGGAACTCCGCCAGCGTACCGGCGCCGGCATGATGGATTGCAAGAAGGCGCTTGAGGAAAATGGGGGCGACATGGAGGTCTCCATTGAGTACCTCCGCAAGAAGGGCATTGCGAAGGCCGAGAAGCGCGCCGACCGCTCAACGAGCGAAGGCGTCATCGGCGGTGAGATCTTCAACGACGGCCGCTCTGGCGTGCTCGTTGAGGTTGCGTGCGAGACGGACTTCGTCGCGCGCAACGAAGATTTCGGCAAAGTCGTCGCGCAACTCGTCGCGCAGCGCGTGCACTCTACGGCGGCTGACGTCGAGAGCTTCCTCGCTGAGCCGTTCGTGGGCGACACCACGCAGACGGTGGCCGAGTTCGTGAAGATCACCTCGTCGAAGACCGGTGAAGCGGTGAACGTCAAGCACGTGGCGCGTTTCGATGCCGGTGAGAACAGCGTGGTCGGCATGTATCGTCACCACAACGGCAAGCTCGCGACGCTGGTGCAGGTGACCGCCTCCGCTCCGGAAGTCGCGGCGCACGAGTCAACGCAGCAACTCGTGAAGTTTATCGCCGAGCACATCGCGGCGTCGGCGCCGCTGGCGGTTGATCGCAGCGGCGTGCCGGCCGAGAAGATCGAAAGCGAGAAGCGCATCGCCGAAGAGCAGGCTCGTGAGACGGGGAAGCCGGAAGCCATGATCGAGAAGATCGCTACCGGCAAAATCGAAGCATTCCTCAAGGACGTTACGCTGCTTCCGCAGGCGTGGGTTCGCGACCCCGCCGTCACGATCGCCGCGCTGGTCAAGGACCACGCCGAGCGTGCCGGTGGCACGATCATCGTCGATCGCTTCGCTCGCCTGCAACTCGGCGCCGAGTGAGCGCCGTGGGCGCCGCGGACAGGAAGTACACGCGCATTCTGCTGAAGCTCTCCGGCGAAGCACTCGCCGGAGATCGCGGTGTCGGATTCGATTTCGAAAGGATTGGTTCCTTCGCTGATCAGATCGTCGAAGTCGCGCGCATGGGCGTGCAACTGGGACTGGTCATTGGGGGCGGGAACATCGTGCGCGGCACGCAACTCTCCCAGATGGGGATGGATCGTGTCGGCGCCGATTACATGGGTATGCTCGGCACGGTCATCAATGCGATGGCCATGCAGGACGTGCTCGAGAAGAAAGGGCTCGACACTCGCGTCATGACGGCCATTCGCATGGAAGAGTTGGCTGAGCCCTACATTCGCCGGCGCGCATTGCGCCATTTCGAGAAGGGGCGTACGGTCATCTTTGCCGCTGGTACCGGGAACCCGTACTTTTCGACGGACACGGCGGCGGTGCTGCGGGCGATTCAGATGAAGGCGGATGTCATCATCAAGGCCACCAGCGTCGACGGGGTGTATTCGGCGGACCCGAAGAAGGATCCGAACGCCACGATGTACGAGTCGATCAGCTATCGCGATGTGATGCTCGAAGAGCTCCGCGTTATGGACCAGACGGCCATCACGCTGTGCAAAGAGAATCAGTTACCGCTGATCGTGCTGAACCTTCACACGCCAGGCGCGATCGCACGCGCCATCAACGGCGAACGCGTGGGGACACTGGTTTCATGAGCACTGCACAGATCCTGAAGGACACGAAGAGCGGCATGGAGAAGGCCCTCGAGGCCTCGAAGCGCGACTTCGCCGGTATCCGTACCGGCAAGGCGTCGCCGAGCATGCTAGATACGATCAAGGTCGAGGCATATGGTTCGCTGGTGCCGCTGAATCAGGTGGCACAGGTGTCGGCCCCTGAGCCCCGCGTTCTGCTGGTCACGCCGTTCGACAAGGGACAGGCGAAGCTGATCGAGAAGGCCATCCGCGAGTCGGAACTCGGCCTCGATCCCGCGCATCAGGGCGGCGTCATCCGTGTTCCGCTGCCCTCGATGAACGAGCAGCGTCGCAAGGAGCTGGTCAAAGTGCTGAGCAAGTTGGCTGAAGACGGGCGCATCGCGATTCGTCATGCTCGCACCGACGCGCGCGACAAGGTCAAGAAGCTGGACGGCGTCTCCGAGGACGACAAGAAGCACGCGGAGAAGGATCTGCAGAAGGCGCATGACGATTGCATCGGGAAGCTCGAAGCGTTGCTCAAGACGAAGGAAGCCGAGATCATGGAGGTTTGAGTCCGCCCTGCGGACCGCTCGCTGATATGCCCCTTGCCCCCGCCCATCATGGCTGACACGGAAACGGATCTGCTGGCACGCATACGCGTGCACGGGGCGGTGCCGCGGCACATCGCGATTATCATGGACGGCAACGGACGATGGGCGCGTGAGCGTCATATGCCCAGATCGTTCGGCCATCGGTCTGGGATGAAGGCGGTTCGGGCGGTCGTTCAGGGATGTCTCGAGGCCGGCGTCGAATGGTTGTCGCTGTTCGCCTTCTCGCAGGAGAACTGGCAGCGACCGGAAACCGAGGTGTCGGCGCTGATGTCGCTGTTAGAAGAGTTTATTGCCCGTGAGGCGGACGACCTGCATCAGCAGGGCGTTCGCGTTCGCGTTCACGGAGACCTTGATCGTCTCAATGGGCCGGCCGCCGCCGCCGTGGAGCGCGTCATGCGCATCACGGAGACTGGGACGCGGCTTGGGCTCAATCTCTTCATCTCCTACGGCGGTCGCGCTGAATTGGTGCGGGCGGCCCGGATGTTGGCCGAAGACGTGCAGGCCGGTCGTCTCTCGCCGGAGGCGATTACCGAAGAGGAGTTCCGTGTGCGCCTGTTTACCGCCGCGTGCCCAGATCCCGATCTGTTGATCCGCACGTCCGGCGAGCAGCGTCTCTCGAATTTTTTGTTATGGCAGGTCGCCTACGCGGAGTTGTACGTCTCGAGCGTGCTGTGGCCGGACTTCGGACGGGCCGATCTCTACGAAGCCATCGATGATTTTCAGCGTCGTGATCGACGCTTCGGCCGCGTCAGTCCCTGATGCGCGTGTCCGTGCTCTTTTCCCCCCTCGCGTGAACGAACTCGCTCGGCGTGCCGTAGTCGCCCTCATCGGAGCGCCGATTGCGCTCGGGATCATCTGGCTCGGTGGTGCACCGCTCGCCACGCTCGCCGGTGCACTCTCTGGGATTGCCGCGTGGGAGTACTATCGGATGGCCCGTGACGGTGGCTCGACGCCGATGAGTGTGGTCGGCATCGTGCTCTCGGCGATGATTCCGCTGGCCGTCCACGCCCAGCAACTCGGCGTCTTCGCCGTTCCGCTCGTGGTCTGGATATTGGTACCGTTGTTCGTGTTGGCGCTCTCGATCTGGACGCGAGGCGTTGACGGCAAACCACTCGGCGCCGCGGCCACCACGATTTTCGGTGCGCTCTACACCGGCGGCACGCTCAGCTACATCTATGCGTTGCGCTACTTCGGGTATGCCGTTGGCGATACGGCTGGCGCGCTCGTGGTCATCATGCCCGTGGTGCTCACCTGGGCCAGTGACACTGGCGCGTACTTCACCGGTCGTCTGGTCGGAGGGCCCAAGCTGATCCCGTCGGTGAGCCCAGCCAAAACGATCTCCGGGGCAATCGGTGCCGTGGTCGCTACCATCGGTGCCTGCGCGGCCTTTGTGCACTTCCTGCTCAAGCCACAGGCGCAACTCGCCTTCAGCCCCACCGGGTTGATCGTCTTCGCCGTGTGTATCAGCGTGACGGCGCAGATCGGCGACCTCACGGAGTCTCTGCTCAAGCGCGAGGCCGGCGTGAAGGACAGCGGCACGCTGTTCCCCGGACATGGCGGCGTGCTTGATCGGCTCGACTCGTTGTTCTTTGTGCTCCCCGTGACCTACGCGCTGTACTACGCGCTGCTCCTGCCGGCTCCAGGAGCATGACGCCCGCCGTCAATGCCGGAGTGACAGCGGCCACACCCGCCGGTGTCGCGATCCTTGGGTCCACCGGATCAATCGGGACCAGTGCGCTGCGCGTGCTGGCTCGACAACGCGATCGCTTTGTGCCGGTGGCGCTTACGGCCAACGGCAACCTGGCCGCGCTCGCCGAGCAGGTTGGGACGTGGATGCCGTCGTTCGTTGGACTGGTGCAGCCGCATGCCGATGCGCCAGACAGCTGGGGCGTCGGCGCTGACTGCCTCGTGGCCGCCGCGACGCACCCCGATGCACAGATCGTGATCAATGCCGTGGTCGGAGCGGCCGGTTTGCCGGCGACGCTGGCCGCACTTCGCATGGGCAAGCGTGTGGCCTTGGCCAACAAGGAGACGCTGGTGGTCGCGGGCGCGATCGTGACGGAAACGGCGCGCCTTCACGGCGGCCAGTTGGTGCCCGTCGACAGCGAACATTCGGCCATTCTCCAGTGCCTGGCGGGCCGTCAGCCGCACGAAGTGCGACGACTCGTGCTGACGGCCTCGGGCGGTCCATTTCGCACGTGGCCGGCCGAACGCATCGCCGCCGCCACGGTGACAGACGCATTGAAGCATCCGACGTGGCAGATGGGGAGCAAAATTACGATCGACAGCGCCACCTTGGCGAACAAGGCGCTCGAGGTGATCGAGGCACACCATCTGTTCGGAGTACCGTACGATCGGATCGATGTCGTGGTGCATCCGCAGAGCATCATCCACTCCTTTGTGGAGTTCGTGGATGGCAGCGTGCTGGCGCAGCTGGGCGTCCCGTCCATGGAACTGCCCATTCTGTACGCCCTGACCTATCCGGAACGCGTGCCCGATTCCGGCGTACCATCCTTTGATCCGGTTGCGCTCGGTAGCCTGAGCTTCGAAACCGTGCGCTACGAGGATTTCCCTATGTTACAGCTCGGAGTCGACGCAGGACGGCGTGGAGGCGCAGCGCCGGCCGTCTTCAACGCGGCCAACGAAGTCGCGGTTGCTCATTTTCTGGCCGGTCGACTCAGCTTCTCGGGGATTGCCGAGCGCGTGTCGTCCGCG
>CAITQY010000067.1 GCA_903894655.1 uncultured Gemmatimonadota bacterium | reverse complement strand
CGCAGGGGTTCTTCACCCCACTGGAAGCCCGTCTTGGGCGCGAACAGATGCACCGGCTTGGCCGCCACCGCCGCCGTCATCTCCTGCAGCGGCGCCACGTCCACGACCCAGAAGCCACGACCATGCGTGGCTGCGATCAGCTCGCGGTCGCGCGGATGGATCTGCAGGTCGTACACCGGCACGCTGGGCATGTTGGCCATGAAGCGCGACCAGGTGGCGCCACGATCGATCGACGCATACACGCCGATGGACGTGCCGACATAGAGGAGATCGCGGTTGATGGGGTCTTCACGCACCACGTGCAGGAAGTCACCGGGTCCGCCGGTGGGCAGGTTGTTCACGATCGACGAGAACGACTTGCCACCGTCCTTTGAGACAAACAGGTGCGGGCGGAAATCCCCCCAGCGGTGATTGTCGAAGGCCACGTACACGACGTTGGTGTCGAACTTCGACGCTTCGATCCGCGCGAGGTACACTTCGCCGCCGTTCGGCAGTCCCTGAATGCGCGACGACAGATTCTCCCACGTGGCGCCGTCGTTCGACGACTTCCACACGTTGCCGTCGTCGGTGCCGGCGTACAACAGGCCAGGCTTGGCTGGGCTCTCTTCGAGCGCCACGATCGTGCCGTACGTTTCCGCGCCGGTGGCGTCGAGCGTGATACCGCCCGTGAGACGCAGCGCAGTGTCGAGCTTGGCCGTGAGGTTCTTCGACAGATCGGGCGAAATGATGCGCAGATCTTCGCCACGCTTGGTTGACTTCAGCACCTTGTTGCCGGCGAAGTAGACCACCGACGGATTGTGCGGCGAGAGGAAGAACGGCGCATTCCAGTTATAGCGGATCGACAGCTCGCTCGAATCCTTCGCCTGCTGCGCGCGGAGCGCGGCGATGGCGGTGTTCTGCACCTTGGTGGCGGCCACGAGCGGGTTGCCACGAAGGGTCGCAATCGAGTCTTCCCACTGCTTGTAGCGCGCCTGCCAAGTGGGCTTGGCGAAGGCCATGCGCTCACCACTCTTCAAATTCACGCGCGACACATTGCCGCCCTGCGACTCACCGTACACGACGTTCGGATCGGTCGGGTCCATCGCGGCGTAGAAGCCGTCGCCGCCGGCGATCGTGAACCAGTAGCCCAGGCTCGTGGTCGGCGTGCGACGCTTGCTCGGGCCACACCAGGTGCCGTTATCCTGCGCCCCGCCGCAGATGTTGTACGGCACGGCCATGTCGTACGCCACTTCGTAGAACTGGGCCACAGGAATGTTCTGTCCCTGCACGAAGTTGCCGCCCTTGTCGAACGTGATGGCAATACCGCCGTCGTTCGCCACCACCCAACGCTCGGGATCGGTGGGGTCGATCCAGATGCCGTGCGTATCGATGTGCACGCCATTGGCCGTTGTGCGGTTCGTCTTGCCGCCGTCTTCCGACATCTGCAGGTCGGTGCTCGAGAAGTACACGCGGTCCGGGTTCTTCGGATCGCTGCGCACCTGCGAGTAGTAGAACGGACGCACGTTGTAGTTGTTCATCTGCGCCCACGTGGCGCCGCCGTCGGTGCTCTTCCACAGCCCGTTGTTCTTCGGGCTGCGCTCACCGACAATCGGACCGGTCGCGTTGGCCGCGGCTTCGATCATCATGTACATGACGTTCGGATTCGCGTGGTTGATGTCGAGCGTCATGCGTCCCTTCTGACCGGCCGGGAACCCGCCGCCCTTCACTTCCGCCCACGTGGTGCCGCCATCGGTGCTCTTCCAGAGCGCCGAGCCGGGACCGCCGCTGAAGAGCGAGTACGGCGTGCGACGCCGCTCCCAGCTGGTGGCGAACACGATGGTCGGCTCCTTCGGGTGAATCGCCACGTCCACGAAGCCCGCCTTGTCGCTCACGAACTTCACCAGCTGCCACGACGTGCCGCCGTCGGTGGTCCGGTACACGCCGCGCTCCGGGTTGGAACGCCACGCCGCGCCGAGCGCCGCCACGAACACGACGTTCGGATTGGTCGGGTGCACCGCGATGCGACCGATGTGCTCGGTCTTCTCGAGTCCCTTCGCGGCCCACGTGATGCCGCCGTCAGTGGACTTGAAGATGCCGCCGCCCGGCTCGATGGAGTTCCGCGAGTTCGGCTCACCGGTGCCGGCCCAGACCTGCTGCGTATCCGACGGCGCGATGGCCAGCATGCCCATCGAAATCACGCGCTGGTCGTCGAACACCGGACGCCACGTGGTGCCGTTGTTGGTGGTCTTCCAGATACCACCGCCGGCGGCCGCGGCGAACAGGGTCTTGGAGGGGCCCGGAATGCCGACAACATCGGACATGCGGCCCATGAAGTTGGCGGGGCCGACCGTACGCCAGCGCATGCCGGCCACGGCGGCGGAGTCGAGCGACTGCGCACCCAGCTCGGGAGCGCCCAGGGACTGGGCACCCACGAGCACGCTGCCAGCCAGCCACGCGAGGGAGGAAAT
>CAITQY010000066.1 GCA_903894655.1 uncultured Gemmatimonadota bacterium | reverse complement strand
GGTCGCAAACGCCAGCACCCTGCGCGATGCCGACTCGCTGTTCAAATCCTACAATGCCACCAACACCCCGGCAACCTCTACCACGGTCAACAAGCTCAGTCTTTATAATATCAAGGAGACCACATCCGCGTTCTACCTGATGCCGCAGTTTACCGGCAAGGTCGCCGGAATGCAATATGACGGCAACATCGGCCTGCGCGCGGTGCAGACGAAGGAAAACACCGGCGGCTACAAGGGCGCCACCTCCGCCGTCGCAGTCCCGATCACCCTGAAGAGCTCGTATTGGGACTATCTGCCGAGCTTCAATACTCGGCTAAAATTGTCAGAACAGCTGTATATGCGAGTGGCGGTGTCTAAAACCATCACGCGCCCGAACTTCGGCTCGCTATCGCCGTCGGTCACGCTGAACGCCAACCCAGTTGATCCAAATCTGAACTCGGGTTCGCAGGGCAACCCAGACCTGAAGCCAATTCGCGCCACAAGCTATGACCTGTCGCTGGAATATTACTACAACAAGTCAGATATGGTCTACGCTGCGGCGTTTCAGAAGGACGTCACAGGCTTCATCGGCAGCTTCTCAGAGCCAAAAGTTTTTGACGGGGTGACTTACCTTATCAGGACGTCCAAGAATCTCAGCCCAGCGACGATCAAGGGCTTTGAGGTTGGCTTCCAGTCGTTCTTCACCTTCCTCCCGGCGCCGTTCGACGGCTTCGGACTGCAGGCCAACTACACCTTTGTCGACAGCAGCACACCGACCACCGTCTCAGGCGTGGGTACGCCCGTCAACGCCCCGCTCACCAACCTGTCGAAGACGAGCTACAACGTCATCGCCATGTATGAGAAGGGTCCATTCTCGGCCCGCGTCGCCTACAACTACCGCTCAAGCTTCGTGACCGGTTTCGCCTACTACGTGAACACCGGCCTCCTGAATCAGGAGCTAGAGGGTTACGCCGACCTCGATGCCTCGCTGAATTACAGCATTTCCAAGAACCTCACGATCGCCGTCCAGGGCGTGAACCTGACCGACACACTGCGCTACCAATACTTCGGTTCCAAGCAGTTCCCATCTAACGTCTACACGGACGGCCGGTTGTTCATGGCGAGCGCCACGCTCCGCTTCTGATGAGATCGGATTAGTCTGACTAGGGCAATTGACCCTGGGTGTTCCCGCGATGTGCAGAAATCTCGCTGGGACCCTGGGGTCTTTTTTTACTCTGCCCCGCCCATCTAATATCAGGTCCGATGGAATCACCTGGTTGTGGTCCGGCTCTCGCCGGCGTGACATCGCATGCTATCCCCGTCCCGCCAGGCGTTAGTGTCTGTCGTCGTATTGGGGGTGACCGCGAGGTCTACGTGATTACCAATTTCTCCGCCAGGGCCCAGGAGATCGCTTTTCCCAGCGCCATGGCCGATGTTCTCCATGGCGGTGAGGTGACTGTGGCGAGATTCCCGCGCTATGGCGTCGCCGTGCTGTCACGGCCCACCACTCCAGCAAAGACAAAATCCTAATTCGCGAAGCCGCTCTCACTGCGCGGACTAAACGAAGGCAAAATTATAAAGTTGAAGACAAGATGCGATTGGGACGTGACCTGACTGCATGGCGGTTGCCGATTTTCGCGGTGGGCCGGCGGTAAATAAGCAGAACCGAGTCTGCTGCGAAAGAAGCGGCACATATTCGGGACGATAGTACTAGCGATCTGATTTGCCCACCTTGGGCAGTGGGTAAAGTTTGACGCTCGAAAATATTCTCGATGAATTGAGTGATGCATGCATCCGCTTTGGTCGGCACCTTTTCCCATTTCGCGGACGGCCTGAGGGCGACCGTCCGGCTCAACAACGGGGTCGCCATGCCTTGGCTCGGCCTCGGTGTTTACGGGATCACCGTTCACGCCGACATGCAAGTAGCGGTGCAACGGGCTGTCGATTTCGGTTATCGCAGTTTTGACACCGCCGCGATTTACCAAAACGAGGGTTCTGTGGGTGAGGCTCTCCGCACATCTGGAGTGCCGCGTGAAGAATTATTCGTCACGACCAAGGTTTGGAATGATGCGATGCGCGCCGACCTCGTCGAGGGAGCGCTGACGGACAGCCTAAAGCGCCTCAAGCTTGATTACATCGATCTTTACCTCCTGCACTGGCCAATCCAGGGAAAATTGACCTCGTCGTGGCGAGTGCTGGAGAAGCTGCAGCGATCGGGCCTTGTGCGAGCTATCGGCGTGAGTAATTTCATGATTTCGCATCTCGATGAATTGTTGGCCGCGGCGGAAATTGTCCCGGCAGTGAACCAAATCGAATATCATCCCTATCTGCAAAGTAGGCAGTTGATCGAATTCTGTAAAATCAGAGACATTCAGATTGAGGCATGGAGTCCGCTGATGCAAGGCCGGGCAGTATTACAGGATCCTGTCCTAGTTGAAATTGCGGCCCGACATAACAAGACAGTTGCTCAGGTTATCCTGCGTTGGAATGTGCAGAGCGGCGTGGTCACAATTCCAAAAACCAGTAAACCAGACCGGATTGAAGAAAACGCCCGTATATTTGATTTTAATCTCACCGTTGATCAAATGACAGCGATCGCCGCATTGGATCGCAACGAGCGTGTTGGACCTGATCCGCTGAATTTTAATTTTTAGACCTCGGCGAAGTTTTGCCACTATCAGATTCGTAATGAGTAGGTCGTCGGTTCAAATCCGACAAGCGGCTCCAGTTTCAAGCTTAGGGAATTAAAATGCTAGATCGATGACGATCACGGCTTTCCCGCGAGAGCTACGACCACATCATAGTTGAAGTGGACGAATTTATAGATCGCCTCCTCGAGTATCCGTTCTTGGTCGCTGTGGGCACCGTAGCCCTTACGACCATCCTCGCTGTCGATCATGGGACCAAT
>CAITQY010000065.1 GCA_903894655.1 uncultured Gemmatimonadota bacterium | reverse complement strand
CGTCGCGTGAGCGGCTGAATCGGCTGCATCGCACGTGCATGTCAGCGATACTTCCTACATGGCCAACGACATCCCAGCCGGCATCCGTATCATCCGCGGGGCGAACCGCACCCTCGGCCGCGTTGCCCCGTCGCTGGCCTCGCGGCTTTGTCGCCGGATTTTCTCGACGCCACGCAAGTTCACGCCGCGCGACTGGGAGTTGCCGTTCGAGGCCACCGCCACGCGCGAGCGCCTGCCGGGCGGTCTCTCGGTCCTGCGGGCCGGCGACGGCCCGCTGGTGGCACTCATTCACGGATGGGAAGGGCGGGCCACGCAGTTTGCCTCCTTCGCCCCTGCCCTGCTCGCCCACGGCTTCAGTGTGGTCGCCATCGATGCGCCGGGCCACGGCCATTCGCGTGGGAAGCAGTCCGATCCCTATCGCTTCGCGGAAGCGTTGATCGACGTCAGCGCGCACATCGGCCCACTGTACGGCGCCGTGGGTCACTCGATGGGGGGCGGGAGCATCGCGTTGGCGCTCTCCTCAGGGCTGGCGTTGTCACGCGCCGCGATCATCGCCAGCCCCTCGTCCTTGCACGACGTCTTGCACCGGTTTTCGGCCGCCATGCATCTGCCGCCGCGGGCCTCCGCGCACTTCGTGCACGACGCCCGACGGCGCATTGTCGCGCGCGGCTATCGCACCGATGACATCGAGGGCGCGCTACGATCGGTCACGGTCCCGGCGCTGGTGGTGCATGCGCTCGACGACAAGGAAGTCCCTTTCGCCGATGCGCAACGGATCGCGGGATTCTGGCCGGGGGCCACCCTGCTGCCGGTGGAGCACGTGGGGCATCGACGGATTCTGCGCGATCCGATCACGATCGCCGCGGTCACGGCGTACTTGCGCACTGGCCTCACACGCCAAGACTGAGCAAAGGCGCGACGCGGGGGTGCGCCATGGGTCGCGACGCGGGTCACGGAGCGGTGCGGCGTGCGTTCCAGTACAGGTACACGGGGACGCCCAGCACGAGCAGTCCCGCGCCGCGCGCCGCATTGCCGGGGTTGGAGATGATCGAACCCACCACCACATACATGGCCGCCGCGATGAAGATCAGCGTCGTGTACGGATGCCCCGGCGCCTTCGTCAACGACGACGCGCCGTCATGCCGTTGCGCATCGCGCCGCCGCAGCACGAACAGCGTAGCGGCCGTTGACCCAAAGAAGATCCAGTCGGCGAACACCACGTAGTCGAGCAGTTGGCCGTAGCTGCCCGTGAGCAGCAGGGCTAACGCCACGGCGCCCTGCGCCACCAGCGCCACCACCGGCGTGCGTGTTTTGGGATGCAGCGCCGCCATGCTCTGAAAGAACAGGCCGTCGGCCGCCATCGCCTGATACACGCGGGCCGACATGAGAATCACCATGCCCAGGAAACCGATGGTGGAGGCGACGATGCCGCTGGTGATCAGCGTGCGTCCGGCCGGACCGAGGTAGACGAACATGGTATCGGCGGCCGGTGCGCTGCTGGCGGCCAGTCCTTCCACGCCGAGGGCGCGCAGGTAGGCGAGGTTCACCAAGAGATAGGTGGCCGCCACGATCAGCACGCCGAGGATCAGCGCGCGCGGCAAGGTGCGGGCGGGATCGCGCAACTCTTCGGCCACGGCGTTGGTCTGCTGCCATCCGCCGAACGAAAAGAGCACGGGCACCAGAGCCGCCCCCATCGCCACGACACTGGCCATCAGACCCTGCGGCGGCACCAGCGGTGCGGCGGTCACGGTGGGCACCGGCAGCGCGTGCGTCGGCGACATCATCAACGCGGCGACCACGAGAATGGCGATGGCCGACAGCTTGAGCACCGTGAGCACGTTGCCGGTGGTGGCGCCAATGTTCACGCCCAACACATTGAGCAGCGTCAGGATCACGATCAGGGCGATGGCGATGGCCCGCGCACTCTCCGGCGCCATTCCCAGTAACGTGGCCAGATAGCTGGCCCCGGTCATGGCCACGGCGGCGATGGCCCCGGTGGCCATGATCAGGAACAGCGCCCAGCCATACAGGAACGCCGGCAGCGTGCCGAACGCCTCTCTCAGGTACACGTAGGTGCCCCCGGCCTGCGGGCGTCGGGCGCCCAGTTCGGCGTACACGAAGCCGCCGATGATGGCCACTACCGCCCCGATGCCCCACGCGGCCAGCGTGAGCGGCGCGGTGCCCACCCGCTGCGCCACCACCGACGGGGACAAAAAGATGCCGGAGCCGATGATGCCGCCGACGACCAGCATGGTGCCGGAGAAGAGGCCGAGGCGGGCGGCGTAACCGACCGGCTGGGGCGCGTGTATATCCATGGCGCCAAAGTGGTGTGTGTACATTTCCAGCGCTACCAGTGACCTCTCTTCGACTTTCCGAACCATGACTCTGCGGTATCGCGTCGGTTCCCTCACCGCGGCCTGTCTGCTGGCGCTTGGAACCTCCGTCGGACTCGCCACGGCCCAACAGGCGCCGTCGATTCCCTACGAGAAATTCACACTGCCCAATGGCCTCGAAGTGATCCTGCACGTGGATCGCTCGGTCCCCATCGTGGCCGTCGAGAATTTCTACAAAGTCGGCTCCGGCGACGAGAAGCGCGGCCGCACCGGCTTCGCGCACCTGTTCGAGCATGTGATGTTCATGGGCTCGCAGAGCGTCCCGGTGGGAAAGTTCGACGAATGGCTCGAAGCGGCCGGCGCCAGCAACAACGGCTCCACCAACTTCGACCGTACCAACTACTACGAAACAGGTCCGTCGAATGCGCTGCCCCTCATGCTCTGGCTCGACGCCGATCGCATGGGCTGGCTGCTGCCCACGATGGACAAGGACAAGCTCGACCTGCAGCGCGACGTGGTGAAGAACGAGCGCCGGCAGAGCTACGACAACGTGCCCTACGGACGCGCCTACGAGACGCTCCTGCCGGTGATGTTTCCATCGGACCACCCGTACTCGTGGCCGGTGATCGGTTCGCTGGCCGATCTGAGCGCCGCGTCGGTGCCCGACGTGAGCGATTTCTTCCGGCAGTACTACGCACCCAACAACGCCACGATCACAATCGCCGGCGACTTCAACGCCGACTCGGCGAAGACGTGGGTGCGCAAGTACTTCGGCAACATCCCGCGTAATGCGGAGATCGCGCGACCGGTGGTGCCCGCCGTGGCGTTGAAGAAGGACACCGTGATGATGATGGAAGACCGCGTGCAACTGCCGCGCGCGTACTACGTGTGGCACAGCGTGAAGACGTTCAGCCCCGACGACGCCGCGCTCGATGCGCTCACCGACATCATTGCCGGCGGCAAGAGCTCACGCCTGTATCGCACGCTCGTGTACGAGAAGCAGATCGCGCAGGACGTGAGCATGGGCAACAGCTCGAACAAGCTCGATGGCATGATCATGCTGACCGCCACCGCCAAGCCGGGCGTGCACCCGCGCGAGCTCGACGCGGAGATCACCAAGGTGATCGCAGACGTGGCCGACCGCGGCGTGACCGAGCGCGAATTGATTCGCGTGAAAAACGGCATGCGCGCCAGTACGATCGATCGCTTGTCCAGCGTGCTCGGCAAAGCCACCCAACTCAGCTACTACAACTATTTCGCGGGCACTCCGGACTACATGGCCAAGGACCTCGAGCGCTATGAGTCGCTCACACTCGCCGACATCCAGCGCGTGGCGAAGCGGTACGTTGCCGGCCAGCCGAAGATCGTGCTCACCGTGGTGCCGGAAGGCAAGAAGGACCTCGCCTTGACCGCAGGAGACCTCCGCTGATGCGCTGCACTCTGATGGTTCTCGCGTCGATGGCGTCGGCGCCGGTGCTGCTGTCCGCTCAGGGCGTGGTGGCGCAACCAGCATCAGCCACGCCACCCACGCTGAGCGCACCGAAGCCGCTCACGCTCCCCAAAATCACAGAGCGCGTGCTCCCCAACGGACTCAAGCTCGTGATCGTCGAGCAGCATGAGATCCCGGTGGTGGACGCCTCGTTGGTGATTCGCACCGGCGCCGAAGCCGACCCCAAGGGCAAGGCCGGTCTGGCCACGCTCACGGCGAACCTGCTCGACGAAGGGGCCGGCGCGCGGGATGCGCTCGGGCTGGCGGAGCAGATCGGCTTTCTCGCGATCGGGCTGCGCACCGGCGCCGCGTTCGAGCAGAGCACGATCGCGATGCACTCCACCAAGGCCACGCTCGACAGCGCGATGGGCCTCATGGCCGATGTGGTGTTGCGGCCCACGTTCGCCGAGAAGGAGTTCCTGCGTCTCAAGAGCGAGCGCACCACGGGTCTGCTGCAGGAGCAGGATCGCGGACCGGCCATGGCCGATCGCGCCTTTGCGGCGTTGGTGTATGGCGAGGCACATCCGTATGGCCAGAGCACGATCGGCACCAAGGAGAGCACCGAAAGCCTTAGCCGCGATGACGTGCAGGCGTTCTGGAAGAGCTGGTATCGCCCGAACAACGCCACGCTGGTGATCGTTGGCGATCTGTCGGTGGCCGATGCCGAGGCACTGGCGCGTCGCGCGTTCGGGGCGTGGGCACGCGGCACGCTCCCCGCACTGGCGGCCACGCCGGCGCCGGCCAGCGCCGGCGGCAAGGCCACCACCATCTACCTCGTGGACAAACCCAAGGCGGCGCAGTCGAGCTTTCGCCTGGGCGGACTCGGCGTGGCGCGCAGCACCCCCGACTACTACCCGCTGATGGTCGTCAACACGGCGCTGGGGGGATCGTTCACCTCGCGCCTGAACAACACGTTGCGCGAGAAGAAAGGCTACACGTACGGTGCGGGTTCGAGCTTTACCATGCGCAAAGAGGCGGGCCCGTTCCGCGCGAACGCGGAAGTG
Organism: uncultured Gemmatimonadota bacterium; assembly: GCA_903894655.1. Lineage (GTDB taxonomy): Bacteria > Gemmatimonadota > Gemmatimonadetes > Gemmatimonadales > Gemmatimonadaceae > Gemmatimonas. Next base: position 5,593 of record CAITQY010000065.1, on the reverse strand, counting down.
GTATCGGCCAAGACGGATTCGGCGCTGATCGAGTTCATGCGCGAGTTGAAGGCAATTCGCGAGCCCCTGCCCGCTGATGAACTGGCGAAGGCGAAGCGATATTTGCAGCTTGGGTACGCGGAGAACTTCGAGTCCACCGGCGATATCGCGGCCCAGCTGTCGCAGTTGATTCCGTACGGCCTGCCACTCACCACGCTCAGCGCGTTCAACGCCGGCATCGGTGCGGTCACCGTGCAATCGGCGCAGCGGGTGGCCACCAAATACCTCGACCCTACGAAGATGACCATCGTAATCACGGGCGATCGTGCGACGATCGAACCCGCCCTCAAGGCCACGGGCATCGCGCCCGTGGAAGTGCGTGACGCTCGCGGCCGTCCGGTGATCACCCCATGATGCGCCGTCTGATCCTCGCAACGCTCTTGGGCTCCAGCACGCTGGCGGTCGGCGCCTGCCATCGCGCGCCACCGCGCGCGATGCCCACGCCGAACCCGGCGAATATGCTCGTGACTACGGCGTGGCTGGCCGAGCACCAGAACGATCGCGATCTCGTGATGCTGCACGTGGGCACCAAGGCGCAGTATGACAGCGGGCACATGGTGGGCGCGCGGCACACGTCGCTCGATGACGTGTCACTGCCGACCGTGCCGGGTGGCCTCACGCTGCAGCTGGCCGGCGCGGAGCAGCTCACCGCGTGGGCCGTGCGCAACGGCATTGGCGACCGCACCCGCGTGATCGTGATCCCGCACGACGGCGCGCTGCAATCGGCGACGCGCGTGTTCATCACGCTCGCGTATCTGGGCGCGATGGATCGCATTTCGCTGATGAACGGCGGCTACCAGGCGTGGAAGAGCGAGTCGCGGGCGGTAACGACCGCGGCGCCGGCGGCAGCGCCGGTGGTGACGTTCACGCCGAAGCTGCGCCCGGATATCATCGCCACCATCGCGCAGGTGGAAGCGGCCACGAAGGACAGCACGCGGCACATCATCGACGCCCGCCTCACGCGATTCTACAACGGTGACGGCGGCGGGTATCCGCGTGCTGGTCACATCCCGACGGCGGTGAACGTGCCACTCTCGAGCGTGAGCACCAACGGCTACCTGAAGTCGATCGGCGAATTGAAAACGCTGTTCGCCGACGCGGGCGTGGACCAGAGCAAGCCGGTGATCACGTATTGCCACATCGGGCAGCAGGCCACGCTGTTGTGGTTCGTGGCGACGATGCTGGGGCACGACGCGCGCATGTTCGACGGATCGTTTCAGGAATGGAGCGGCACGGAGCGCCTGCCGGTGGTCGGACCCCCCAAGAAGTAGCCGCATCCCTCCATGCGGATGGACGCGACGGTGCTGATCGCGTCCGTCCGGATGCGGTGGCGCTACGAGGCCGCGTGCGACTGCGTCGAAGGGGGCGTGTCCGTGGACCGCTTCAATGCTGGCGGGACACTGGGGCGCACGAGCTGCGGCACTGCTAAGTCGACCACGCGGTTGCGGCCGTCACGCTTGGCCGCGTACATCGCCCGATCGGCCCGGTCGACCAACGTCTCGACGGTGTCTCCGGGCACGCTTTCCGCGACACCGAAGCTTGCGGTGCACTGCCCAACCCACGGGAAGTCCTGAATCGCGATGCGGTGCCGCAGCTGATCCGCCAGGATCACGGCGCCTGACGACGGCGTGTCCTCACAGACGATCAGGAACTCTTCACCGCCCCAGCGCCCCACCAGGTCACGTGCGCGACCCCGCTGTTGCAAAATCTTGGCGAGCAAGCGCAACACGTCGTCACCGGTTTTATGCCCGAAGGTGTCGTTAATCGCCTTGAAGCGGTCCACGTCGAGCAGCAGCACCGAGAGTGGGCGGCCGGAGGTCAGCGCGTAGGCAAGCTCCTGTTCGACCCGGCTTCGACTGGCGAGACCGGTCAGGCCGTCGGTGCTCGTCAGCTCGGCGAGACGCTGTTCGACCACGATCGACCGGAGCCGTTGCCACTGGATGCTGCCTCCGGCCAGCACCAAAATCAGGGTAATCACCAGCGTTTCCGTGATACGCGCCGACACGAACGTCGGCGCCGCTTCAAGCTGGGCGCTGAGGATGAGCACCGCGACGAGCATGGTTCCCATACTGAAGAGCACCCGCAGGCGACCGGGCAGCTGATATAGCAGATTGCCAAGGACCAGCGCGAGGGTGAACTGGACGCGTCCGCCTCCGTCCACCGCGCTTCTCAACTCCTGCGTCATGGCGAGGCAGGCCCCCAACGCCAACCCGAACAGCACGAGCCCGACACTCATCGCCTGCAGTATCGGTGCCGAATCATCAGGATCGCGCCGGCGACGCGCCGCAAGTCGGATGGCGGGGAATGCCGACGCCAGAATGAGCAGATGCGAGAAGGCAAACGCCGGAAAGGCCGCGACCCGGAACATCTCACCGGACACGACGCGCTCGACGTCGAGGCGAAGCACCAGGAGCATGAGCGGCAACGCCAGCCACCCGATGGCCGCGATACGGCTCGCGCGCTCCCGCGCCAACTGCGCGAGAGATCCCGCGCGCAGCCCGGGCGACAAGCTGCGGAGCAGCGAGTGCTCGTCCAGTTCGGCGACCGCCGCGCGCGTACGCTGAACCCACCGACGGACGGGTCTGAGCAGGGTGGGCGCGTCGGGCGACTCAGACGTGAGCATATATCGAGAATGCGGGAGACAGAGGGCGAATCACGAACCCGATGCGGTAGTGGAAGCGGCCGGTAGCGCGACAGTGGGCAAGATAACGTGCGCCGCGGTTATCGTTGATCCATGCGCCTTCCCCCGCCCCCCCCTTGGCACACCGGGGTTCCCATGACCCTCGACCGCGTCAACCTGCCGGCCCTCGTGGCGCTTTGGGCGCGCGGGGTCGATGCGCTGGTGCGCGCCGCCGAATCACCGGACGCCGGCGGACCGGACGCCGGCGGGCCGGACGCCGACCAGCCGGGAGACGGCGAGCTCGTGGCCGTGCGCCACGAAATTGCGCAGCGCCTGCGCCGCCGCCCGGCCAGCGCGGAAACGCGCGACCTGCTGCGCGAGTTCGATGACATGTTTCGGGCGGCCACTACGGAGTCGGGGGGCTGCGTTTTTGGCGAGGACGCGGCCGCCAGCGCGGGCTGGACGCGCGCACGCGAGTGGTATTTCTGGCGCACGCGTCGCCCGATGGGCGCCCCATCCGACGGCGCCGACGGCCCTCACTGACACCGGACGCGAGCGGCACCATTTGACCGCGCTGGGTGTTGGAAGCCGTCACCCGACCGCGTAACTTTCGCCGTCCGAGCAGCCCGGTTGCGGCTGCGGATCCCCTTCACGGAGTGCACGTGACCGCTGCTGCCGACAGCTCGATCGCTGCCGCGACCACGCCACTGATCGGTGTGGTCATGGGAAGCGCAAGCGATTTCGACACGCTCGCCCCCGCTTGCGAGATTCTCGCCGAGCTCGGCATCCCCTACGAGGCGCGCGTCGTGTCGGCGCATCGCACCCCCGACTGGCTGTTCGAATACGCCGAAACGGCGTTCCCGCGCGGGTTGCGGGCGATCATCGCTGGGGCCGGTGGCGCCGCTCACCTCCCCGGGATGCTCGCCGCGAAGACGCTGGTGCCCGTGCTCGGCGTGCCGGTGGTCGCCACGCCGCTGAATGGCATGGACGCCCTGCTGAGCATCGTGCAGATGCCGGCCGGTGTGCCGGTCGCCACCTTCGCCATCGGGAAGCCGGGCGCGGCCAATGCGGCGCTGTTTGCCGCGCAGTTGCTCGCCGCCGACAATGCGACGCTGCGCGATAAGCTGGCCGCGCGTCGGTCGGCCAAGGCCACGGAGGCGCTGTCCCGCCCGCTGGCCGCGCCGAACGCGATCGACTTCATCCCCTCGGCCACGTGACACCCATTCTTCCGGGAGCCACCATCGGGTTTCTCGGTGGTGGACAGTTGGGACGCATGACCGCGTTCGCCGCGCGCTCCATGGGGTACGACATTCAGGTGCTCGATCCCGATGCGACCTGTGCCTCGCGCGCCGTGGCATCACGCACGATCACCGCGCCCTTCAACGACATCGCCGCGGCCGTCGAGCTCGCGAAGGGATGCGATGTGGTCACGCTCGAAATCGAGCAGATTCATCCGGATGTCCTCGATGCGGTCGATGCCCACACCGCGCTGCGACCGGGGCGTGCGCCGGTGTACATCATCCAGGATCGCATCCGCCAGAAGCAGTGGCTGCAAGCGCAGGGCTTTCCGCTCGGGGCGTTCGTCGCCGCCACCTCGGCCCACGACGTGGAAGAGGCCGTGCGCACGCATGGGGCCTGCATCGCCAAGTCCACGCATGGCGGCTACGACGGGCGTGGTCAGGTCCGCGTGCATGAGGCAACGCAGGCCGCCGGTGCGTGGGACGCGCTCGGGAGCCGCAGCTGCCTCGTCGAGAAAATGGTATCGATCGATTACGAGATCTCCGTGATGGTGGCGCGTCGTCCGGGCGGCGAAATGGCGGTCTATCCGCCGTCGCGCAACCACCACACCAGCGGCATTCTCACGTGGGCCGTGGTGCCCGCGATGATCCCGTCGGCCATGTCGGACCAGGCACAGGCGCTCGCATCGGCCATTGCCGAACGCATCGGCATCGTGGGACTGCTGGCCGTGGAATGTTTCGTGACCACCGACGGCGAACTGCTGGTGAACGAGCTCGCACCGAGGCCGCACAACAGCTATCACCACAGCGAGCGCGGACTCGCCACCAGCCAGTTCGAGCAGCTGGTGCGCGCCGTGTGTGACCTGCCGCTGGGCAGCACCGACGTACATGCCCCGTCGGCGATCGTGAACCTGCTGGGCGACGTGTGGCTGCAGCACGAGCCGCCGCACATCACGCAGGCACTCGACGTACCCGGCACGCGTTTGCATTTGTACGGCAAGGCGGGCGCGCGCGGCGGCCGGAAAATGGGGCATCTCTCGGCCGTCGGCGAGAGTGCACAACAGGCCCTCGGGCGTGTGCTCGAGAGCTACCGGCGACTGTCGCCGGCCACCATGGCGAGCTTCGACGTGCACGAGCCCGTGCTCGCCCGCTCCACCAACTAACCTGACGCATGTTTCCCCGCGATTTCTACGAGATTCTGCACATCGTCGGCATTGCCATGTTGTTCGTCGCCATCGGTGGCGTCGCAACACATGCGGCCAACGGCGGCACCAAGACCACCAGCTCCACGCGCCCACTGGTCGGTTCTATTCACGGCATTGGGGCGTTTCTGATTCTGTTGGGCGGCTTCGGCATGTTGGCCCGCCTCGGCTTCCTGCATGGCGCCAACTTTCCCGGCTGGCTCTGGGTCAAAATCATCGTGTGGGTGATCCTCAGCGCCGTGGTATTGATGCCGTACCGTCGTCCCGGGCTTGCCAAGCCGTTTTTGCTCGTGCTCCCACTGCTCGCGGGCGTCGCGGTGTACATGGCGCTCTACAAGCCGTTCTGATTCGTGCGGACAGCCTGAGCGATTCCGCTCGTCAGGGCTTGCAGATTGCGCGACAGCCAATGATACTGACGTGTGCGCGGCAGTTTCCCCGATTTGACGGGCCGCGTACGCAGTGCCTGTGGCACTGACTATCCGTCTAAGTCGAGG
>CAITQY010000064.1 GCA_903894655.1 uncultured Gemmatimonadota bacterium | reverse complement strand
GATGCCGAACCAGCCGCACGCCACGATCGCGCGCAAGAGCGCCGGTACGTACGCGCCGCGCACGCCGAAACTCGCCCGGCAGAGCACGGGGAAGCTGACGCCGTACTTGGTGCCCGCGTGCGCGTTCAGGATCATCGGAATCAGCACGATCACGTTGCCCAGCAGGATCGTGAGCATCGCCTGCCACCACGTCATGCCCTGCGCCATGAGGCCGGAGGCGAGCGTATAGGTGGTGATGACCACGCTCATCCCGATCCAGAGCGCCGCGATGTGATACGTGCTCCACGTGCGGTTGGCGGGGGTGGTGGGCGCGAGGTCGGCGTTCCACAGCGGACTCTCGGTCATCGGACGTGTGGTATCAGGCATAGGCGGATAGTGCGTAGAGGCTACGGCGTGGGCATTCCGCGGCTCCACGTGGCGTAGCGCGCCGCAGACCGTTGCACGATGGCGTGGGCGTCGTGCGTGATGTGCGCGTCCCACCATGCGCCGTAGATCCGGTCGAAGCGCAGATCGTGCGCCACCCGCGCCATGCGCTCGACTTCCTGCGGCGGCAACGGGATAAAATTCGGATAGCTGCGCATAAAGCCGACGTGCCGACGATCGGGAATCACTTGAATGATGTCACCGGTGAGCAGGGCCCCGCGTCCCTCGGCGCCGCCATCCCACTGCAGCACCGTCCCGCCGGCGAAATGTCCACCCAGCTGCACCAACTGCACGCCGGGAAGGAGCGAGTGGCTGCTGCCCTCCCAGAAATGCATGGCGGCGTCGGGGCGCATCACGTGCGCGCGGTCGGCGGCGTGGAGATAGATCGGCACCTGTCCGAAGGCGCGGCTCCACTCGACCATCGAGGCGTAGTAGTGCGGGTGCGAAATCGCGATGGCGTGCAGCCCCCCGAGCGCCGAGATGATGTCGATCGTCGCGTCGTCGAGCAGCGAGATGCAATCCCAGAGCACGTTGCCGGCTGGTGTCTGGAGCAAAAGTGCCCGCTGGCCGATGCCGAAGACCGGCGTGGTCCCGATGCCCAGCAACTGCGGCTCGAGGCGTTGGAAGGCGTTGCGGTGGCCGTGCGGTAGCTGCGCAAAGGTGGTCCAGCCCTGACCGGTGCCGGGCACGTACTGGCGCTCGTCGTCACAGATCGGGCAGGCTGACGGCGGCGCCACGGACGGCGGATACTGCGTGCCGCAGGTGGTGCACACGAACGTCGGGTCGGGGAGGGTCACGATCGGCGTGTTTGGAAGGGGGCGGCTGCGGCGTGGCATCGCACATCGGAGCGACTATAGTGTTTTTCCGCCGTGCGCTTGGTACATTAGCCCCCGCGGGCGATCCGCGCTCTCCTTTCCGACATTCGCGCCTGAGGCGATCCGATGAGCACCCTGACTTCCCTGACGCTGGCTGAAGAGCTGCTGCTGGTCGCCCTCGACGACGAGCGTGGGACGCTGCTCCCCCTGCCGCCGTTCTCGATGGAAGTCGCGAGCGCCGCCGCCTTGGTCATGGACCTCGCGCTGCTGGGCCGAATCGACACCGACGAACTGTCGCTCACGGTGCTCTCCCAGGAGCCCACGGGGAACGCCCTGTTGGACGAGGTGCTCGCGCAGATCAGTGCCGACCCCACCACGCACTCCACCGCCGAGTGGATGAACCGCCTCGCCACTGGCATCGAAATGCGCAACCGCATCATCGCGGCCCTCGTGCAGCGCGGCGTGCTGCAGTCGGTGGAGAAGCGGCTGTTGTGGGTGTTCAAGACACGCGTCTACCCGCCCACGAGCGGGCTCGAAGAGCGCGAGGTGAAGAGCCGGGTGATGACGCTGCTGAACAACGAGGAGATTCCCGATCCGCGCGACTCGCTGCTGGTGGGGCTGCTGCGTGGCACCACGCTGCTCGAGGCGCTGCTCAGTCGCACCGAGCGGCACCGGCTCGCGGCGCGGATCGACCAGATCGCCGATTTCGAGGAACTCAACCGGTCGATGTCGCGCACGATCGGGGAGCTGCAGATTCTGCTGGCGGCGGCGAACATGGGCATCGCCTGACATTATGACCGAGCGATCCATCCAGACGACGGCCACGGTAGAGCATCTCCCCGCACTGGTCGAGTTTCTTCAGCACGCATGGCAGGAAGGGGCGCTTCCCGACGCGTCGGCGTTTCCGTTCGAGTTGGCGCTGGACGAGGTGTTCATGAACGTGGTGATGCACGGCACGACGCCGGACGGTCCCCCGCGCGTGGTGTCCGTCGTGCTTCGCTACGACGGATCTGACGTCACGATGGTGATGGAAGATGACGGCCCGGCCTTCGATCCGCTCTCCCTGGCGACGCCCGATATCGACGCCCCGCTTGAAGAGCGGGAGATTGGCGGCCTCGGGGTCTTTCTGGTGCGCGAAATGATGGATGAGGTTTCTTACGCCCACACGGGCACGCACAATCAGCTGACGATGCGCAAGGTGGTTTCATGAGTGGACTCAGTGGGAAAATTCTTGTGGTCGACGATACGCCGTCGAACATCCAGTCGTTGGCGGCCACCCTGAAGCCGGCGGGGTATCAGGTCCTCGTGGCCACGAACGGGCAGCAGGCGCTCGACGTGATGGCGAAGGTGCGCCCCGACCTCATTCTGCTCGACATCATGATGCCGATCATGGACGGCTTCGAGGCGTGCGCGAACATCAAGGCCAACGCCGACTGGCACGACATTCCCATCATCTTTCTGACGGCCAAGACCGAAACGGCCGATCTGGTGAAGGGATTCGAGCTGGGCGCGGTGGACTACGTGAGCAAACCGTTCAATGCGCATGAACTGATGGCGCGCGTGCACACGCATCTCACCGTCGACCGGTTGCGCACGAGCGTGTCGGAAAAGAACGCGGCGCTGGAGAAAGCGCAGCAGCAGATGAGTGCGGAACTCGACCTCGCCCGCGCCATGCAGGTGGCGATCCTGCCGTCGCGGTTTCCCGTGGCCCCGGGCTGTGAGGGAGCGGCTCGCATGCTCCCCGCCACCACAATGGGCGGTGACTTCTACGACTTCATCGAGTTGCCGGGCGGTCGTATCGGGCTCGTGATGGCCGACGTCTCCGGCAAAGGGGTGCCGGCGGCGTTCTTCATGGCCGTGGCGCGCACCAATCTGAACGCGCTGGCCGCCACCTCGTCAGGACCGGCCGATTGCCTGCAGCGCACCAACGACGTGCTGCTCACGCAGAATCCGATGGATCTGTTCGTGACGGTGTTCTATGCCGTGTTCGACCCGGCCACCGGCGTGCTCACCTATTCCAACGGTGGACACAACCCGCCGCTCTTACGGCGGGCCAACGGCCACGTGGAGATGCTGACCTCGGCCGCCGGACTGGTGTTGGGCATGTTCCCCGCCAGCTACGACGAGGACTCGGTGCAGTTCGCCCCCGGCGATACGCTCGTGCTGTACACCGATGGGGTCACCGAGGCCTTCAACGTCGACGTGCAAATGTACGAGGAAGCGCGGTTGGTGGAACGCGTGCGTGACGACGGCGGCGCCACGGCGAAGGGGCTGGTCACCGCCATTTTCGACAGCGTGATCGGCTTCTCGGGGGCGGCGCCGCAGTCCGACGATATCACGGTGGCGGTGCTGTCCTGGTCGGGGGCGGCGTAGCCGCCGTCAGCGGGAACGGCCCAGTGGTCTGAGTTCAGACGGGCAGGTACAGGCGTCAGACTGGGTATAGTGGTCAGAGTTCAGCAGCGACAGT
>CAITQY010000063.1 GCA_903894655.1 uncultured Gemmatimonadota bacterium | reverse complement strand
GGTCGATCGCCTCGTCGGCGCAGGCATCCGCGCGATTCTCAATTTCGCACCGGCCCAAATCACGGTGCCACCGCATGTGTCACTCAAGTCGGTGAATATGGCGATGGAACTCGAAGGGCTCTCGTTTGCCCTTACGAACGCGATGGCGAGTCAGGGCGAGGCGTAAGCACGCGCACCAACCGGGCGAAATCCGCCGGCGTGAGCGTTTCTGGCCGCACCTCATTTGGCAAGGCCGCTTCTTGCAGCACGGCCGCCGCCCGCTCGGCATCGAGCGACGCCACGGTACGGACCACGCGAATGAGTTGCTTGCGACGCAAGCCGAACGCCGCCAGTACGAAGCTGCGAAACTTTTCTTCGATCTCCGGCTCCACCGACGGAACGGCGCGCGGCGTTACGCGCACCACGGCGGAATCGACCGTCGGCGGCGGGTTGAACGCTGACGGCGGCACGCGTCGGACCATCTCGACGTCGACGATGGCCTGCAGATTCACGCTGAGTGCACCGTAGGTCTTATCGCCCGGCGGCGCGGCCATACGCTCGGCGACTTCCTTCTGCACCAGATACACGGCCACATCGGGACGCGGCAGTTCGAGGGCATGGAAGATGATCGGCGTGGTGATGTAATACGGCACGTTGCCCACCAGCACATATGGACCACCGGCAAGCGTTGGCAGCGACACGGTCAATACGTCGGCCTCGACGATCTCCACATGCGGCAAGCCGGCATATCGAGTCCGCAGATGCTGCACGAGATCCCGATCGAGTTCGATCGCGATCACGCGCCCCGCACGTTCCACGAGACGATCGGTTAGCGCGCCGCGTCCGGGGCCGATTTCCACGACGGTGCGCCCTTCCAGCGGCCCCAGCGCCTCCACGATACTGTCGAGCACCCGTGAATCCTTGAGAAAGTGCTGGCCGAACCGCTTCCGCGCGGCCGGCAGCGCGCCTTCAGGACGCGGAGGCCGTGCGCCCCGCGTTCCAAATCCATGTTTCTGGCTCACGAGTGGTCCTCGAATGGACGATCCACGATGACGGCGGCGAGATCGTCGCGCAACGCAGTACGGCCTGTGTGTGATTCTACCTGCGCGAACAGCGCATCGAGCATGGCGTCGGGCGATTCACCGTGCGTCATCATCGCGAGCATGTCCAGAACGGCCCGCTCGCCAAGCCGCTGATCGCGCGCATCCCGCGCATCAGTGATGCCGTCGGTGAAGAGCACCAAGCGGTCGCCGCGTCGCCACGACATCACGCACTCTTCGATGGGCGCGTCACTGAACCCGATCGGGGGCACGACTGCCGCGAGTCGCACGCATTGCCCGTCGGCGCCCACACGAAAAGCGTGCGGATGACCCGCATTGGCAAAGCGCACCTCGCGGGCCCGTGTATCGATCACGGCATAACACATCGTAATCGACATCTCGGTCGAGGAGAGCTCATCGGCCAGCGACCGCCGTACGGCGTCGAGCGCCAGGGAAGGATCGAAAGCCGCCTGCACATGAATCGCCGCGGCACTGAGCGCCAGCGCCATCACCAGCGCGGACTGATACCCGTGTCCCGAGACGTCGCCGATGAGCACGCCGGTGCGATCCCGGTCGAGTCGGGCCAAGAGGAAGAAATCGCCGCCAACGCTTTCGGCGGGCACCAGTCGGGCCGCAGCGCGCGCCTCGGGGCCGACGACCGCTGGCTTGGGTAGCAGCTTCAGCTGCAGGTCGTGCGCGAGACGCATTTCCCGGACGAGCTGCTGCCGTTCAACGGCCGCCCGCACGAGCGACGCGTTATGCATCGCGGTGCCGACTTGGGTACCCACCGCGACCGCCAGCTTGCGATCACCGGCGCTAAACGACTGTCCGTTCGCGCGTCCACCCAGCACCAACACGCCGAGCGGGACCGGCGTGCGCGGCTCCACCACGTTTCCGCGCCGAATGGGGATCTGATGCGCGCCGGTTATGCCGACACCAGTGCTCGGGCGGGTGATGGCCACCGCCATCAGCGCGCCGCCGCGCGCGGCCAACACGGGATCAGCCTCACGCGCCTTCGCTCCGGCTTCGGTAATGGCGCCCGCGCTCCGATACGCGTCCACCGCGATATGACTGAGCTGATCGAGGGAGACAGTGGGATACTCGACGTCGTCGAGCCCGAGCGTGGCGATAGGTGCCAGCATCCCGGTCACCCCATTGATCTGCAGGAAGACCGCGCGCGTGGCGCCGACCGTGACGGCCAGTTCGCGCAGCAGCGTATCGGCGACGTTCTCCACCGACGTTGTTCCACCAAGTAATTCGCCGATCGCGTAGAGCAAACTAATCTCTTCGTAGCGCTCGACGAGTTCGCCGGTGGCGCCGTCGCGCTCGCGCGTGAGGCGACGCACCTGCGGCACGAGGCGCACCAGCAGTCGATCGGCATCGGGTGAATGCCCCGCCTCCACGAAGAGCCAGCCCACTGTTTCCCCGGTGGTGACCAACTGCGCATGCAGTCCCTGCGATTGCGACCACGCGAGGACATCCCACGCGCCGACGCCAGCCTCGGTGCGCGCCGCGAACGCCGAGGACGACGTGCCGAGCAGAACCGGCGATCGGCCCTCACGTCGTTCCCAGATGGCCGCCTCGCGTCCAGTGGCCTCGAGAAACGCGGCCAGGAGCGCAGCGACCTCGATCATGTGCGGTGGAGAATTAGGCGGATGCGATGTCCCGACTCGGCATCGGGCCCCGCGCTTTCGACTCGGTCCATGAGCGTTCGCATCAGAAACACACCACGACCATCCTCGCGCTCGAACCAATCGACCTCGTCCGGGCTCTGCTGCAACGAGGAAAGGTCGAAGCCGACGCCCTCGTCGGTCACGTCGACACAGAGCCGCTCAGCGTCGAGTTCGACGCTCACCTGCACCATGCGCGAGGGCTCGCTCCGGTTACCGCGCAGCATCGCGTTGGCGATCGCCTCGGTAATCGCGACCGGCACGTTGAGATTGCACAGACGCGCCGAGAATCCCGCGGTCACGCAGAGTGCGACAATCGACTCGACGACCGGCTCGATCAACGTCAGGTCGGACGCGACCGTCCACCGCCGAGCAATCGGCGCCGGCGAATCCGTCACGGGGCGCTGCGCAGAGGGGCTGGTCATGGAATTCGACGCCCCCCGCGCGCGTCGCGGCTTGAGGCGAGTCGCCATGCGGTCAGCGCGCGGCGAGCGCTTCCGCCCGACTGGCGTACAGCGGAAAGAGCTGGTCGAGACGCGTGAGCTCGAACAGTGTGCGCAGGTCATCGTTCAGCCCCGCGAGCCGCAGGTCACCACCGGCGTCGCGCACGCGCTTGCTCAACGACACCAGCGCCCCCAACCCGGAGCTGTCGATGTAGCCAGACCGGGCAAAATCGATCACGACCGTCCGAGCGCCCTGCTCGACCGCTTCGAGAATCGCCTGCTTGAACTCTTGGCGATTGGTGACCACCAGCTGACCTTCGACATCGACCAGCAGCACGTCGTCGTTGCGGTCCAGAATGAAGCTCATGAGGCGCTCAGGAAGCGGTGGAGGAACGAGCGTGATGGCCGGCCTGCAAGGCGGTGATCGCGGCGACATGGACAATGTCGTGCGAGGTGGCCCCCCGCGACAAGTCGCTGCAGGGTCGTGCCAGACCCTG
>CAITQY010000062.1 GCA_903894655.1 uncultured Gemmatimonadota bacterium | reverse complement strand
GGCGTGCGCGGCGCGAACGTACCGGCGCTCTTGCGCGCGGTCGTGGCGTGCGGCTGGTTCGGCATCCAGACATGGATCGGCGCCCTCGCCCTCGACACGCTGGTGTCGGCGCTTTGGAGTGGATGGAATGGTCTGCCCGCGCACACCGCCCTCGCGTTCGCCGCGTTCTGGCTCGCGCAGGTCGGGGTCATTCTCCATGGCACCGACGGGATCAAACGACTGGAGGCGTGGTCGGCGCCGCTGCTCTTGGCCGGTGGCGCGCTGCTCTTGGCATGGGCCGTCAACCGCGGCGGCGGCTTCGGCCCCGTCCTCGCGCAGTCCGCGTCGCTCACCACGAGTCACGCCCGCTTTTGGACCATCTTCCCCGCCGCCCTCACCGCGAACGTGGGGTACTGGGCCACGCTGAGCCTCAATATTCCCGACTTCACGCGCTACGCGAAAAACCAGCGATCCCAGATGCTCGGTCAGGCATTGGGGCTGCCCACCACGATGACGGCCTTCGCCTTCATCGGGGTGGCCGTCACGAGCGCCACGATCGGGATGTTCGGTGAACCCATCTGGGATCCGGTCGTGCTGATCACGCGCGTGGGTGGTACCGGCGTGATCGTCTTCGCCACCCTGATCGTGCTCGCGGCGCAACTCTCCACCAACATGGCGGCCAACGTGGTGTCGCCGTCGAATGATTTCTCCAATCTCCATCCGCGCCGCATCAGCTACGTCACCGGTGGCCTCATCACCGCCGTGATCGGCGTTCTGATGATGCCGTGGCGGCTGTATGCCGATGCCGCGGCGTACATCTTCACCTGGCTGCTGGGCTATTCCAGTCTCATGGGCGCGCTCGGCGGCATTCTGATCGTCGACTACTGGGTCATTCGTCGCCGGCACCTGCTGGTCGATGATCTCTTCCGCACGGACGGCGCCTACCGGTACTGGCACGGTGTGAATCCGCGCGCCCTGATCGCGCTCGTGCTGGCGGTGCTCCCCGTGGTGCCCGGCTTCGTGCGGGCAGCCACGACCCCGGGTGGCCTCGTGGCCAACCCCGGACCGTTGGACACCGTGTACACCTACGCCTGGTTTTTCACCTTCGGGCTCAGTGCGCTGCTGTACTGGGCGCTGATGCGCGGCCAGCGGGTGGCGCGCGCGTCATCCTGACCGCGCGGACGGTCGGCTACGGCAGCACCACCAGTTGGCCGTTCCGGAACTGCTGCACGACCGGCGCGTGCACCGCCTCGCGACGGGCGGACATCGACAGCACGCCGAGTGGCGTGTCCAAATCGCGTGTAGCGGCCATGGCGTCGCGCAACGAGAGCGTGCTGCCGACGGTGCGCCGTGCGCCGTCGAACGCCACGAGCACCGCCGTGTACCCCTGCGCCGCGTACTGATCGGGGGCGTACCCGTACTTCGCCCGATACGCCGCGGTAAACGCTGCGCTGGTTTTCGACGTCGAGCCAGGGTTCCACGCGGCGCCCACGTACGCCCCTTCGGCCGCCGAGCCGGCGATGCGCGCGATGTCTAGCGTATTGAAACTGTTCCCACCGATCACCGGCTGCTGAAAACGCGCCGCCCGGATGGCGATCAGCGCCGGCGCCGCCTTGGCCACCAGCGGCGTGACCAGGAACGTATCGAACGTCTGCCCTTGCAGTCGTGCCAGTTCCGTCGCGAGATCCTGTGTCGCGAGATCGATCTCACGCAGGATCGTCGCGCTTTGCTGCGCCACGCCCAGGCGCATCGCGTCGGCCGACGATCGGGAAAACGCATCGTCGCCATCGACGATCAGCACGGCGCGCTTCAGGCCAACCAGTGGCGCGACCCGCGCGAGGGTGGCGGGCACGACCAGATTCTCCGACAGCGCGACGCGGAAGATAAAGTTGCCCACGTCGGTGATACCGGCGGCGGTGGTCGTCGCACCAATCGCGGGAATACCGGCGCTTTGTGCGAGCGCGTGGTCGGCGGCGGCGAGATTGGACAACGTCGGCCCGATCAGGACGTCCACCTTGCGCGACAGGAGAGTGGCGAATGCCGCCGTCGACGTGGCGCTGGCACCGGCGTCGTCAACGACGGTGAGGATGATGCGCACCCCGGATTCCGCCGTGCCCGCGTTGAGCTGCTGCACCGCGAGATCGATGCCCTCGACGATCGTCTTCCCGTACACGGCGTTCGCGCCGCTCAGCGCCTGCACCACACCAACGGTGAGCACACGCGGGGCCGCGGGGGCGTTGGTCTCGTTCGCGCCACAGGCGGATAACAACAGGATCGCCGCCAGCGCACAGCGCGGCGAACGGAGCGATGAAAGCGTATGAGATGACATGCCGTAATCACCAAGGATGCACCGCCGTGGGCAAGGGGGCGACGTGTCGTCCTCGTGGCTACGGTGTAGCTGGCCACGAGGCGCAGACCGCGATATGCTACGCGTTCCATGACCACCAATTACGATCCGATCGCGGAACACTACCGGCGCGCCAAGCAGCAGCCGTGGCGCGGGTACGTCGAGGCGTACACGCTCCTCGACCTGATCGGCGACCCGACCGGACTGCAGGTGCTGGACCTCGCGTGCGGCGAGGGATTTTACACGCGCCTGTTGCGCCAGCGCGGGGCCGCTCGCGCGCTCGGCGTCGATCTGTCCGCCCGGATGATCGAGCTGGCGCGTGAACAAGAAGACGCGCACGGCCTCGGCGTGGAGTACCTCGTCGGTGATGCACGCGCCGTCCCGCTGGAGGGGGAGTGTGACCTCGTGGTGGCGGCGTATCTGCTCAACTACGCGCGCGATGTCGCCGAGCTGCAGGAGATGTACGAGGCCATCGCGCGTTACCTCAGGCCTGGTGGCCGCTTCGTCACGGTGAATACCAATCCGGCGCTCGATTTCTCCGCAGCCCCCTCGTACCGGCGCTACGGGTTCGAGACGACGCTGTCCGGACCACCGCATGCCGACCCACCGCATGCCGACCCACCGCTGTCCGGTCCACCGCGTGACGGGGCGCCGCTCACGTGGACCTTCCACCTCCCAGACGGCTCCGTCTCGGTCGAGAATTACTGTCTGGATACCGACGCGCACGAAACGGCCATGCGGGCCGCCGGCTTGCGCGACATCCGCTGGCACGGGCTGCGCGTCTCGCCCGAAGGCCGATCGGCCATGCCACCCGATGCATGGGATGTCTTGCTGGCGCATCCGCCGGTCGCGTTGATGGAGTGTCGCCGGTAAACGACGCCGCGTGTTCGAACGCCGTCACCTACATCACCGGGTCGTCGTCACCGGGTCGTCGTCACGCCGTACTGGCGCTTGAGCTGCATGATGCGACGGTACGACTGGTCGATACGCGCTTCGCTGATGCGACCCGTGCTCACCAGCATCTTGATGGTCGTGAAGGCGCGCTCGGCGATGTCCGGCACGTACACGCTCGCGTTGTTGGGGAAAGTGAGGATGTCGATGCCGGCGTTGATTCCCAACTCGATGGCTTGCTCGAGGCCATAGAAACTCGCGACGGCCTTCATCTGCATGTCGTCGGAAAAGATCACGCCCGTGAAGCCGAGCTCCTCGCGCAGCATGCCGGTGAGCACGCGCTTGGACAGCGTGCCGGGGTGGTCCTTGTCGAAGTTCGCGTTGAAGATGTGCGCCGTCATGATCGCATCCAACTCACCGGCTTCGATGGCACGGCGGTACGGAATGAGCTCCGACGCGGCCCATGTGGTGGTGACGTCGGCCATGCCGACATGCGAATCATTCCAGGCGCTGCCGTGCCCCGGAAAGTGTTTGAAGGTGGTGATGATGCCCTGCGCGCGGTGCGCGGCCGTGACGATGCGCGCGTGCGTGGTCACCACGTTGGGATCGGCGCTGTAGCTGCGTTCGAGCTTCCCGATCACGGGGTTGTCGGGATTCGAATTGACATCCGCCACCGGCGCGAAGTTCACGTTGATGCCCAGCGCCTTGAGGGTGCGGGCCGTTCGATCGGCATAAAAGCGCGTGGAGTCGGGGCTGTTGAGCGCGCCCAGATACTGCGCCGACACCGAGGCCGGAAAGCCGTAGCCGGTCTTGAGGCGGTTCACGCGTCCGCCTTCCTGGTCGATGGCCACCATCAGCGGCACGCGGGCGAACGATTGCAGCGAATCCACCAGCGCCGTGAGCTGCGCTGGCGACGCGATGTTGCGCTCCGCCTTCTGGCGCTCCACATCCACATCGAAGAAGATGACGCTGCCGAGGTGGAAGCGACGGATGTCGCGCGCGATGCTGCTGTCGGAGGTGGCCACCGTGCCGCGGAAGCCGATCATCAGCATCTGGCCGATCTTTTCGTCGAGCGTGGGGCGCGACGGGGGCTGCGATTCGACCGCGGTGGCGCCGAGCAGGAGGAGCGAGAGGAGCAGCGGCCGCATGGTGTGGTGGCTTGGCGTGGCGGGGCGGGAAGTTCCGGCGGGTGATGCCACGGAAGATACCGGGCCGGGCCTCGAGTCTCTCGATTGACGTGCCAATCCCAGCTATAATAATTTACCGATGTTTTACCCGCCGACGCCCTCCCCCGCCCGGGCTGTCACGCGACCTCGCAGTTTCCAACCTTTTGCCGCCTGAGTTGTACTTTGAGCGAGCCCCCCGCCGCGAGCGACGCCGTTGACCGGAACCTTGTCCAGCGTTATCTGGACGGGGACCGGCGCGCGGCGACCGATCTGGTGGACCGGTATCAGCGCCCCCTGTTCAACGTGGCGCTCCGCATGCTTGGCAACGCGCAGGACGCCGAGGATGCGACGCAGGAGGTCTTCGGCACCGTGTTCCGTTCACTGACCACGTACGACCCGCGCTTCCGGTTTTTCAGCTGGATCTACCGGATGACGGTGAATCAGTCGTTGAATGTGCTCAAGGCGCGAAAGGTGATGGTCACGCTGGAGGACCAGCTGGCCATTCCCTCGGCCGGGGTGGCGGTGGATGACGCAGTGGAGGCAGAGGAGCAGGTGAGGAAGGCACTGACGGTCTTGAAGCCGGACGATCGAGCGGTGGTGGTGCTGCGGTATTTCGGGTCACTCTCGTACGAGGAGATCGCCGAGGTGCTGGAGGTGCCGGCCCGCGCGGTCAAGTCGCGGCTGTTTACGGCACGGGAGCGGTTACGCGCCGTGTTGCTCTCGCAGGGAGGCGACTGACTAGTGACGCCCACAGAAGAGGAGTTGGTGCACGGCGAGGTGGACGGCCTGAACCCGTCGGCGGCCAGTGTGGCTGCCCGGGCGTTGATCGCGGCGGATCCGGCGGCCGCCGCGCTGGCGGACAACCTGCGGCGCATGGACGCGCTGTTTCGTCGGGTGGAGGAGCGGGCGCCGTCCCCGCATCTGCGGGACGCCATTCTGGCCGCGATGCCGCCCTCCGGGCGCACCGCACCGGCGATGGCGCGTGGCGCGGCGGGTTGGCAGCGTGTTGCAGGATGGTTGTCTGCACCGCTCGAGGTTGTCGAACGATTTACCGGTGGAGGAGTTTTGACGAGAAAGGTGATGCTGTTGGGGATGACGGGGGTGGCCATCATCGCCATCGTTGGCGGGTCGCTGCTCACGGATGCCCCCAGTGACGGCGTGGCTGGCACAATCGGTGGCGACGACAAGATCAGCGGGGTCCAGCAGGCGTCGCGGTACCGGGGTCGCACTATGACGAAACGCGACGTCAAGACCGGCGATGCGCGGGTCGCGATCCTCCTTCAGAATCCGAAAGTGCGCGAGCTCCTGTCGAAGCCCGAGGTCCGGGCAGCCTTCTCCAGTGAGGAGGCGCGCAATTTCTTCAGTAGCGAAGACTTCAAGAATTTCGACAACACGAACGTAGGGAATTTCTTCAACAACCCAGACTTCAAGAGTTTCGAGAAGCAAGTCGGCCAATTCATGAAGGGCGAGGACGCCAAGAACTTCTTTCAGAATGAAGAACTCAAGTCGTTCTTCATGGCGGACGGAATCGCCCAGTTTTTCAACTCGAATGAAAGTGTTGGTGGTTCTTCTATTGGCCAGTCCATTGGCCAGATCGATCAGTATTTCAAGGAAGAAGTGGGCAGCAGACTCGAGAGCAATGGCGTGGGCAAAGTCGGTCGGCAACAATAGTAGAATGAAAGGCGACCGCTAGGTTCCTGAAGGGTCGCCCGTTTGGGGTGGCGCGTCGGTACAGCACCGCGGTCCCTCGGCCCTTGGCGGGTTGAGGGGCCGCCCTGTTTTTCGTGGAGTCCCCTACCCTTTCGGAGAACCCCCGTTGTCGTCTCTCCCGCATTGCCGGCATGTCCGCACGCTCGCCCTCGTCGTGTGCGCGGCGCTCCTTGCCCCTCCGCGCCCTGCCGGTGCGCAGATCACGATGGTGGAAACGCCCACGCTGCGCCTCGTGTACACGTCACCGCTGCAGAAGTATCTGGTGCCGCAGGTCACGGGAAGCTTCGAGAATGCGATGCGGGTTCACAACCGCTTCTTCGACTACACGTACAAGGGCCAGATGAACGTGCTCATGCACGACCTCTGGCACAGCGGCAATGCGGGTGCCCGTGCATTGCCCAAGAACAATGTCACCGTCGGCATCGCCCCGGTGTCACACGACTACGAATCCGCCCCATCACCGGAACGGATGTTGTCGGCGATGAGCCACGAGCTGGCGCACATCGTCACCACCGACAAGCCCACGGCATCCGACCGCGCCTTCCGGCGCCTCTTCCTCGGCAAGGTCAACACCACCGCCGACGCGCCGTTGTCGCTGGCCTACGCCTTCCTCACGACCCCACGGTGGTTCAGCCCCCGATGGTACGTAGAGGGGATTGCGACGTACCTCGAAACGTGGATGAATGGCGGCCTCGGTCGCGCCATCGGTCCTTATGACGAGATGGTGTTTCGCACCTTGGTGCGCGACAGCAGCACCATCTACGACTTCGTCGGGCTGGAGTCGGAGGGCACCGCGGTGGACTTTCTCGCGGGCGCCAACTCCTATCTGTACGGCACGCGCTTCATGAGCTACCTGGCGCTCCGCTACGGCAACGACAGCCTGCTGCGCTGGGTCGATCGACGCGAGGGAAGCCACCGATATTTCAGTGCACAGTTCCGCGAGGTCTACGGCCGATCGCTCGAAGAAGAGTGGACGCGATGGATCGCGTGGGAACAGGATTGGCAGCGCAGCAACCTCGCCCTGATTCGCCAGCATGCCACGACCGCCACGCGGCCCCTCACCGACCGCACACTCGGCGCCGTCTCCCGCGCCTTTGTAGACAGCACCAATGGCAGCATGCTGCTGGCCGTGCGGTATCCCGGGCAGGAGGCGCACATCGCCAGCATCGACATCGCCTCCGGCCGGTTCACGCGCATCGCCAATATCGTGGCGGCCGGCGGGCTTTCGGTGACCTCGCTCGCCTTCGATCCGGCGGCGCGCACCCTGTTCTACACCACCAACAACAGCGACTGGCGGCACCTCCGCGCGTTGGACCTCGCCACGGGGGAGTCGCGGATGCTGATCTCCAACGCGCGGATCGGCGACCTCGCGTTCAACACCGCCGACCGCACGCTCTGGGGGGTGCGTCACGACAACGGGCTCTCGTCCCTCGTGCGCATGCCCGCGCCGTACACCAAATGGGACCTCGTCCGCACCATGCCCTACGGGCAGGATCTGTTCGACATCGACCTGTCCCCCGATGGCGGCTCGATCGCGGGCTCCATGTCGGAGGTAAGCGGCGACACGCGGCTTGTCCGGATGAATGTGGCCGCCCTGATCACGGGTGACACGGCAACGGAGGAGCTCTTCGCCTTCGACCAGTGGGCGCCCTCGAACTTCGTGTTCTCGCGCGATGGGCGGTACCTCTACGGGTCGTCCTACTACTCGGGGGTCTCCAACGTCTTCCGGTACGATCTGACGCGGAAGCGGATGGAACCGCTGAGTAACGCGGAGACGGGCTTCTTCAAGCCGGTGCCACTGACCGGCGACTCGCTGATCGTCTTCAACTACTCGGGTGACGGCTTCGTCCCCTCCATGATCTCGAACGCGGTCGCCGACAGCGTCAGCTCCATCCGCTTCCTGGGCAACGAGATCGCCGAACGTCGGCCCGACGTGCGGGACTGGGCGCTCCCGCCGCTCGCCGACCTGGCCAACGAGCCGGTGGTCACGGCGCCGCGTCCGTATCGTTCGCGCAACACCTTCCGGCTCGACAACGCCTATCCGATCGTCGAAGGCTATCAGAGCGCGGCCGGCGTCAATTCCGTGGCCCCCGGGATGCGCCTCAACTTCTCCGACCACGTCGGGATCACCAATCTCTTCGTCAGCGCCTCCTATTCCCCCGATCAGCGGCTCGATGCGGCCGAGCGCCTGCATGTGAACAGCGTGTTTCAGCACTGGAACTGGACCCTGACCGGATCGCTCAACCGCGCCGACTTTTACGATCTCGTTGGCCCCACGAAAATGAGCCGGCGCGGTTACTCGTTGGGGGCGCAGTACGCCGACTATCTGTTGTACGACGGCCCGACGAGCCTCCGCTACACGCTCAAGGCGACGACCAACGGCAACCTCGCGATTCTTCCCGAATTCCAGAACGTCGCCACGTCGTTCGACCGCCTGAGCTCGTTCTCCGGGGAACTCGCGTACAAGTCCCTGCGCCGGTCGATTGGCGCAGTCGAGGACGAACTCGGTGCCTCGTGGAGCGCGGCCGTCCGCAGCAACCTGGTGAACGGAGCGCTCTATCCGCGCCTCAACCTCGAGGCCTCGAAGGGGTTCCTGCTCCCACTCGATCATTCCTCCCTGTGGTTCCGGGGAGCCGCCGGTTCCGCGTTGTCAGGCGATCGAACACAGCCATTCGCCCGCTCCTACTTTGGCGGCTTCGCGAACAACTGGGTGGACCACCGCGACATCAAGCAGTTCCGTGATGCGGGAAGCTTCCCGGGGCTCGCCATCAACGAGGTCGGCGGGTCCACCTACGCCAAGGCGCAGGTAGAGTGGGTGTCACCGCCGGTCCGTTTCCAGAGCATCGGCGTTCCGAGCGCGTATCTGCGCTGGGCGAATCTGTCGCTCTTCGCGAACGGGCTCGTGACCGACGTGCACGACACGGCCGAACGGCGTGCCTTCGCCAGCGCCGGCGCGCAGGTCAACCTGCGACTCGTGACGATGTCGTGGATCGACTCCACGATTTCGCTGGGCTACGCCGCGGCCCAGGGGGATGGGGTGCCGCGCAACCGCGCGTTCATGCTGTCGCTGAAACTCATGTGATGACGCTGCTTGGGATCGGCGTGAGCATCCTGCCGGTATTCCTGTTTTTCGGGATCCTGGTGGTGCTCGACAGCTACAAGCTGGTCGCCCGGCGTGGCGTGCTGCTGGCGATTGCCGCCGGTATCGCCGCGGCACTTGTCAGCTACCTGGTGAACGTCCGGCTCCGCCCTGCGCTCGGGATGGACTTCACGGAGTATTCGCGCTACGTGTCCCCGTTCGTGGAAGAAGTGTGCAAGGTGGCGTACATCGTGTTTCTGAAGTCACGCCGCCGCTTGGGGTTCGTGGTGGATTCCGCCATTCTCGGATTCGCCATCGGCACCGGTTTCGCCGTCACCGAAAACCTGTATTACCTCGCGGTCAATCCGGACGCGTCGATCTGGGTGTGGTTCGCCCGTGGCTTCGGTACGGCCGTAATGCACGGCGCCTGCACCGCCATCCTGGCCATGCTCACCCGCACCCTTTTCAACAGCCGCGAGCAGTTCGAGTTGTCCCGAATTCTGCCGGGCCTGCTCGCGGCCGTGGCGCTACACTCGCTTTACAACCATCTGTTGCTGAAGCCGGTGATCTTGGCGGGGCTCATCGTACTGGTGTTCCCGTATGCCAGCCTCGCGGTGTTCCAAAAGAGCGAGCGCGACACCCGCGAGTGGCTCGGGACCGGGTTCGACAAAGATCAAGCATTGCTCGCCGCGATCAACGCGGGCGAACTCCTGACGACGCCGGTGGGACAGTACCTCGCGACGCTGCGACGCCGGTTCCCGCCGGAGGTGATCGTCGACATGCTGTGCCTCACGCGGTTGCACGTGGAGCTGGCCATTCAGGCCAAAGGCGTCTTGATGGCACGGGAGGCCGGGTTTGAGCTGGCACCGCATCCCTCCGTCGCGCGCGACTTGCAGGAAATCCTCACCCTCCAGCAGAGCATCGGCCTGACCGGAATGCGCGCCCTGCGTCCGTTCCTGCCGGTGCGACGCGATCGCTGGCAGCTGGAAATGCTCGAGACGCTGACACCGCATGCTCCCGGCGTACGTTGAGTCGGTGCCCCCCGCGCGCACCAGCCGGTCCTCGCGTGGTGGGCGCTCGTGTCATATACTCTGCCACCGCGGAGCGGGAGTCCCCTTCTGTTCGGCACGAACTCACCAACAGCCGAGAGCCAACACATGACGCAGAAGGATGACGCTCCCACGTCGAAGCAGGACGAGCAGCCTTTGACGGACGATCAGCTCGAGACCGTTGCCGGCGGAATCGAACCGGCGACGTGCAATTACTGCGGGGACGTGTCGCCTGTTCATGCCGCTTGGTGCACGAGACCGAGGTAGTCGGCCACGCCAAGCAATCGCCCGCCGACGTCGCGCGCTCCCACACCGCCCCGCCATGCACAGTCTTCACCACGGTACGCAGCATCTCGACGCCCTCGTCACCTGCGAGCCGGCCGACGTCGCGGCGCATGCGCTGTCGGTGATCGAGTGCTTCAATTATATCGAGGCCGCCGAGCAGGTCGCGCTCACCGAACGCGTGCTCGGAATGCTGGCACCGATAGCCGCGCCACCCGAAGCGCCACCCGAAGCGCCGCCGGACGCACCGCGCTCGCCCGTGCACTGCTACCTGCAGCTGATCCACGCATTCTGCTGCCTCCACCGGGAACAGTTCGATCAGGCCTTGCCGCTGGCCACCGCGGCCTGCAACGCCTTTACGACGCTGGGCGACAGCCGTGGGGCCGCGGTGTGCATGGGCGTGCAGGCCACCGTGCACCGCAGTCAGGGCAATCTCGATATCGCGCTGAAGCTCCTGCTCCTCGCCCAAGGCCCGCTGGCGGAGGATGAGTCCTTCGCGCATCGGCTGATGTCCTGTCAAAACGACATCGGTGGCTGCTATCAGGAGCTGCGCAACTTCGACGAGGCCGTGGCGCTGTACCGCGCGATGCTGGTGGTCGCCGCCCGCACGGACAGCTACTACTGGACCGTGTACGCGTTGCAGGGAGTCGGCAGCGTGTTCCTGAAGCAGGGCGACGTGCCGCTGGCCCGCGGCCAGTTCAGCGAGGCGCTGCGCGTCGCGCAGGAACAGGGGCACGTGAAATTGATCTGCAACTCACTCAGCCAGCTGGCCCAGTCGCACGAGGTGGCCGGCGAGGCTGAGGCGGCCGAGGC
>CAITQY010000061.1 GCA_903894655.1 uncultured Gemmatimonadota bacterium | reverse complement strand
TGGAAGGCACCGCCCTGATTGCCGAAGTGCTCCATCCGGTGGCGGCGCACGCGAACCTCACGCTGTTACCCGGCGGTGCCCGGAAGCGACGCGGTCCGGAGTTGCTGGCCACCCCGCGGCTGGCGCAGCTGATCAATCAGATGTCGGCAGAATACGACGTTGTCATCGTGGACTCGCCGCCGCTGGGCGCCGGCTTCGATGCCTTCGCACTGGCGACGGCGACCGGCAATCTGGCGTTGGTGCTGCGCGCGGGAGTTACCGATCGCAAGATGGCCGAGGCCAAGATGGCGGTCGTGGATACGCTCCCGGTGCGCGTGATGGGTGCGGTGCTCAACGGCATCAAGCTCACCGGTGCGTACGAATACTATTCTTACTATCAGGAGTACGCGGCACATGACGAAGATCCACCGGCGCGTTTGACCGACGGCTCCGATTCTGTTCGCACTCTTACGATGACTGGCCGATGACATCAAGTTCGCGAAAATCAAAGTGGCGCCGCTGGGCGTTTGCCGTTGTGCTCGTGAGCGGCCTGCCGTCGGCAGGGGCGCAGGTGGCCCCGGCGGCCGGCGCTCAGCGCGCGTCGCGCGCCGAGTTGGCCGCCCGTGTGGCCACCGTCGAGCAGGAATTGGCCAGCGGAAAGCTCAAGGGTGGTAACCAGAGCCGCGCGAAAGCCGAGGTCGCAGCGATTCAGCAGCGACTGCGGCAGGGTGACTTCAAGGTGGGCGACCGGTTCGTGCTCACCACTCGTCAGGATGCCGTGCGCGCAGACACCGCGTCGGTGCGCGACAGTCTCATGGTGTCGCTGCTGGCGCTGCCTGATGTGTCGCTCGCGGGCGTATTGCGTTCAGAGCTCGACGACCGGCTCAACGCGCATGTCGCACGATTTGTCAAGAATGCGTTGGTGCGTTCAAGCGTGCTGACGCGGATTTCCATTCGCGGCGCCGTGCAGGGCCCAGGCTTCTACTACGCCCCACCCGACCGGCCGGTCAGTGATCTCGTGATGCTGGCGGGCGGCCCGTTGGTCACGGCCAATCTCGACCAGTTCGAGCTCCGGCGCGGCTCGGTGGTGCTCCTGCAGCTGAAGGACTCGAAGCGCGCGGTGAAGGACGGGCGCACCCTCGAGCAGCTTGATATTCAGTCGGGCGACGAAGTCATCATCTCGGCCAAGCGCGGGCGGCCCGCGTTCTCCGCTGTGATGCAGCTGCTTTTCGTCTTCTCGTCGTTGTTGTTCGCCTTCCTGCAGTTCGTGCAGTGGTACTACACTCGCCAGGACGCCTGAGTGTTTCGCGTGCATTCCAACGTCTATTTCTCCATCCTTCCGATCGGTGGCGGCGGGCCGCGGCCGCCTGCCCGAAGCATCAGTGCCGCGCGCAGCGAACCGGTCGCCCTCTCGGTCACTGGCCCCGATGACGACTTCGAGCCGCGACCGCGGTCGGAGCTGATGTCCCGGGCCTTCAACTGCGCGGCGGCGATCCTGCTGTTGATCGTGACCGCGCCGGTCATGCTGCTTGCGGCCGTGCTGATACGCCTATCTTCGCGTGGCCCGGTGCTCTACACGCAAACGCGCGTCGGCATCGATCGCCGATGGAATCGCACGCGCGCCATGCGGGAACGTCGGCGGGAAGATCTGGGCGGGAGTCCTTTCACGATTTACAAGTTCCGCTCCATGCGGGTCGATGCCGAGATGAATGGTAAGGCGGTGTGGGCTACGCAGGACGATGAGCGGGTCACGGGGATCGGCAAGGTCATGCGCAAGACTCGCATCGACGAGTTGCCGCAGCTCTTCAACGTGCTCTGCGGAGATATGAATGTGGTCGGGCCGCGCCCCGAACGCCCGAGCATTTTCGTGCGCTTGCGGGAGCAGATTCAGGAGTATCCGGTTCGGCAGCGCGTGAAGCCTGGGATCACCGGTTTGGCGCAGGTTTCGAATCCGTATGACACGTGTCTCGACGACGTGAAGCGGAAAGTGCATTTCGATGTGGAGTACATGAAGCGGCAGTCCCTGTGGCTCGATGTCTGTATCATGGCGCGGACCGTGCCGGTGATGCTGTTCCGAATCGGGGGATGGTAGGTCTCCGTACGCAACATGCGGCTGACTGGTGGCGCTGATGCGCATCGAGCAACTGCACGCCAGCGCGTGGGATGATCGTGGGCGTGATCGCTGGCATCAGGTGATTGCAGGCATGCCCGTGTCCAGCCCGTTCCTCTCCACCGCGTGGACGAACGCCTGGATGCGCGTCTTCGGTCGCGTGCTCAAGCCAGTGCTGGTGAGTGTACTCGATGCGAGCGGCGCGCCGATCGGATCGTGTCTGCTCACATCAAGAGTTCGGCGTACCACGGTCGTGCCGCACGTGCGAGTGCATCTCAATACCGATGGGGAAAATGCGATGGACAGCGTCATTGTAGAGCACAACGCGCTACTCGCCATCGCTGGGGCTGAAGATGTCGTAGCGCGGGCCATCGCTGGACATGTGGTCGACATGCGGGCCGACGAATTTCACGTGGCCGGTGCGGGTGAGGTGGAAGTGAGCCGCCTCCTGCGTGCGTTTCCCTCGTGGACGGCCGACATCGAGTGGCACGACGCGCCCTTTGTGAATCTCGAGCTGCTTCGCGCGGCTTCCCGTTCACATCTCGACGTGTTGAGTCGAAACACTCGCGAACAGCTCCGGCGCAGCCTCGCGCGCTATCAGTGCCGCGGTCCGATCGTTGTCGAGGCGGCACGTACGGTGTGCGAGGCGGAGGCGATGTTTGTCGAGCTGGTTGCGCTCCATGAATCACGATGGCAGGCGGTCGGACACACCGGCGCGTTTGCCAGCGCGTCGCGTCGCGAGTTCCATCGGGCGTTCATTCGGGAAGGGGTGCCCACCGGAAACGCACAACTGCTGCGGATCACCGCAGGCGGCGACACGATCGCCGTACTGTACAACCTGGTGGCCAATGGCCGTGTGAATTTCTATCAGTCGGGACTTCGTCTGGAAGACGACAAGCACTTGAAGCCTGGGATGGCAGCGCATCACCTGGCTATTCAGTATTGTCTTGAGCATGGCTACGCGGAGTACGACTTCCTGTCATCCGCTCCCGGTGAAGGGCGCTATAAGTCGTCGCTCGCCAACGAGTCACGGCAGCTCGCCCAGCTTACCCTTGCGCGCCCGGGGTGGCGATGTCGCTACTTCAATGGCCTGCGACGCCTGCGCCACGGTGCGAGGAGGATCGGTCGCTCCTTTACGCTTCGCCGTGTCCCGCGCCGCACGGCGGAGATGCCGGAGCGGTCGTCGTGATCCGCTTGGCAAAAGCGGCGACCCTCAGTCTCTTGGCGCAACCGTGGTTCGGTCGGTTCCTGTCGCTTGGCGGCGGGCCGCGTTGCGTCGTGCTGATGTTGCATCGCTTTCGGTCGGCCGACAGCAAGGCGGCCGGGCACGATCCGGCGCAGCTGCGCACATTGCTCGCCGGTCTGCGCCGCAGCAACATCGCGCTGATTGACGTGGCGCAGGCGATCACGGCCATGAGCGACGCCGACACCCGGGCCTCGCTTCCCCGTCGATCAGTCGCCTTTACCGTCGACGATGGATACGCCGATCTGGTCGAAATTGGCGAGCCCGTGTTCGCCGAGTTCGACTGTCCGGTTACCGGCTTTGTGGTGCCCGGCGTCATCGACGGACACTGCTGGTTCTGGTGGGATCAGATCGACTGGATCATGCGGCAAACCACGGCCTCCTCGTTGTCGCTGGAGCTGCAGGGGCAGCCGGTCACCCTCCAGTGGTCCAAGGCCCGTTCGCGCTACGTCGAGCAGAATCGGTTAATCGAGCGCCTGAAGAAGATCGATCACAGCGCGCTGCTCGTGTTCGTGAACGAGCTCGCGAGGGTGGCTGAGGTGCCGATTGCCATCCCGGCACCGTCGCGATATCGCGTGCTGAGTTGGGATGAACTGCGGGCCGCCGAGGCGCGCGGCACACGCTTTGGTGCGCACAGCATGACGCATCCGATTTTGAGCCAATGCACGGCGGCACAGTCGGCGTACGAAATCGGGGAATCCGTTCGGCGGGTGCGCGAGGAGTTGGCGCATCCGCAATCGATCTTCTGCTATCCCAATGGCCAATCGAGCGACTTCGGAATGCGCGAAATGGCGACGGTCAGTGCTGCCGGCATGACCTCGGCGCTCAGCACACGGCCTCAGGTGCTGCACGGGCGCGACGCGCAGATGGCCGATCCGGACTGG
>CAITQY010000060.1 GCA_903894655.1 uncultured Gemmatimonadota bacterium | reverse complement strand
TCCACCGGCGGTGTCGGCGACAAGGTATCGCTCATCTTGGCCCCGCTGGTGGCTTGTCTCGGGGTTGCGGTGCCCATGATGTCTGGCCGCGGGCTTGGGCACACCGGCGGTACCCTCGACAAGCTCGAATCGATCCCTGGGTTTCGTACCGATTTATCGCTCGCCCGCGTCACCGAGCAGCTGGAACGGATCGGCTGCGCGCTGATCGGACAGACGCGCGAGATCGCACCTGCCGACCGCCGTCTGTATGCCCTGCGTGACGCCACCGCGACCGTGGAAAGCATTCCGCTGATCTCAGCCAGCATCATGTCGAAAAAGCTGGCGGAAGGCCTCACGGGGCTCGTGCTCGACGTGAAACGCGGCTCGGGTGCCTTTCTCCCGGAACTCGATCGTGGACTGGCGCTGGCCCGCACGATGATCGAGCTTGGCGCCGACCATGGGTGTCCCGTCGTGGCGCTCATGACCGCCATGGACCGGCCCCTCGGTCGGGCCTGCGGCAATGCGCTCGAAGTCGAAGAATCGATCATGGCACTCCGTGGCGAGGGCCCGCCCGATCTCATGAAGGTCACCTACGCCCTCGGCGCCGAAATGCTGGTGCTGGCGGGCGTGGCGTCCGATCGCGACGAGGCGTTCCGGCGGATGGAAGTTGCCATTTCAAGCGGTCGCGCCGCCGCCAAGTTCCAGGAGATCATCGCCGCCCAAGGCGGTGACCCACGGGTTGTCGACGACCCGTCGATTCTGCCTCAAGCGGCCGAATGCGAGCTGTTTTTGGCCCCCCGCGGTGGCGTGATCGCGCAGGTGGAGCCGAGGGCCATCGGGCACGGCATCACGGCCCTGGGCGGACAGCGGACCAAAGTGGAAGACGGCATCGACCCGAGCGTCGGGTTTGTGATCACCGCCAGGCCCGGCGATATCGTACGGGCTGGAGAGCCCTTGGCCACCGTTTTTGCCAAGGACCGAGCCGGGGTGGACGCCGGTCTGGCGGCCCTACGCACCTCGATCATCATTGCCGAAGAGGCCGAGCCCCCGTTGCCGCTCATCTCGCATCGGGTCACCGAGGCGGGGGTGGAACTGTACGAGTAGTCCGGATAGGTTGCGGGTGCGCCGTCACACGGCTGCCTTTTGATCACCGACGCTTCGCGTCCCCGTCGCCATACCATGATTGCTCCGAAGACGAACAGTCTGCTCAGTCTCGTGGCCGCTGCCGCCGTGCTCCCCCTTCTCGGGCTGTACGGGCTGCTGATGTACATCGTCACGCCGACCCCTACGGGCGGAATGGAGACGACGGTCACCACGATCTGCTACATCGCGTTCACGTTCATCTTCTCGGCGCTGATCATCGTCGCGCTGAACTTTTCGAAGCAGCTGTCGCGCGAAGCGAAGGGTGTCTACCTCACGCCGTAACACGAGCGGGGGGGCATAAGCGGAAGGGTGCGGGATCAAGGTGATCCCGCACCCCTCTTGCTTTTGTACCCACAACTCCGGCCCTCAACTCAAAACCCGACACTCACGTGAGTGCCGGGTTTTGAGCAAAAGTTTGGAGTGCTGGGTCCGGGGCGCAAGCACGTAGGGTCCCGACGTGGAGTCCGTGTTCAGGATCACAACACATGTAAG
>CAITQY010000059.1 GCA_903894655.1 uncultured Gemmatimonadota bacterium | reverse complement strand
GCCCGCCTCCCACCGTGGCCTCCCAGCGACGAACCGATCTTCGATCACCCATTGCCGGAACGGCTCGGTTGCAACAGCGGCCTCGTCCCGCATTCCGAGACGCAACGCGGTATGGTCCAGGAAGGTAGGCGAGGCAGCAGGCACGATGCGGTCGACCATCGTCGCGGGGCAGGCACATTCACTGCGCATCCACTTTGCAAGGCCGACGTCCCTGCGTTCCAGGAATTCTCCCAGAAGCCTTGCCAGTTGCTCACCGTTGTTCGCGAGGTTGTCGCAGCAGACCAAAGTCAGCCCGGGCAACCCTGCGGACCGGCGCAGTGCCAGCGCCGCACCCAGAAACCCGTAGAGGGTGCGGGGCGCACCGGTCCCCGCAAGGTCTGCGGCAATTTCGTCTGCGGCGGCATCGAGCGAGCCGTCCGGCGCCCGGTAATACCCCTTCTCCGTCACCGTCAAGGTAACGAGCTGCGTGGTGGGCGCGGAGAGCAGCTCGACAACAGCCAGGGGATTCTCCGGCGCCACCAGCACGCGATTAAGGGCACCGATCAGCCTGAGCGGATCGTGCTCGCCATCCCGGGCCGTGACGGTATACAGCCCGTCCTGAGGGCCAAGCTGGTCTCTCACGGCCGCCGCGCGCAACGACACCCCCGCAATGGCCCAGTTCCGGTCGCCCGCATTCATCGCATCGTCGGTGTAGACGGCCTGATGCGCACGATGAAAGGCACCGAGCCCCAGATGGACCAATCCAATGGTCTGTGCTGCCCGCTCGTAGCGCGGACATTCGACTTGCGAGGGCAGCCGGTGCGCGCTGGAAGACCCGAGCCTCACAACCGATAAGCCCGTTTCGCCAGCCGGTAAGCGAGTTCCGCAGCGACTTCTGCCGCTTCTTCCTCGTCCAGGCGATGCTCTGCAACCAACCGTGCCAGGAAACCGCAGTCGACGCGCCGCGCCACGTCATGACGCGCAGGAATCGACAGAAACGCGCGCGTGTCGTCGTTGAACCCTACTGTATTGTAGAACCCGGCCGTCTCGGTGACCTGCTCCCGGAATCGGCGGATGCCTTCCGGTGAATCGTGGAACCACCACGCCGGACCCAGCTTCAGGCAGGGATAGTGCCCCGCAAGTGGCGCCAGCTCGCGCGCATAAGTACTCTCATCCAGCGTGAACACGATGAGCGACAGCCTCGGATTGTTGCCAAAGGCGTCGAGGAGCGGCTTCAGGGCCTGAACGTATTCCGTGCGCGTAGGCATGTCGGCACCCTTGTCGCGCCCATGCGTGTCAAACAGCTCGCGATTGTGATTGCGGAACGACCCAGGGTGGATCTGCATGACCAGCCCGTCATCGAGGGACAGCCGCGCCATCTCGGTCAGCATCTGCGCGCGGAACAGTTCGGCTTGATCAGCCGTGAAATCTCCGGACACGATTCGCATGAACAACGCCTCGGCCTCCCGGTGCGCCAGGTTCGCAGTGCGCGCGGTGGGATGGCCATGGTCGCTGGAAGTTGTGCCGACCGCGATGAAATCCTGACGGCGCTTCGCATGCGCCTGCAGATAGCCGTCCCAGGTGTACACGTCCTCACGCGTGAGTTCGCCAAACCGGCGCAGCGCTGCGGCGAAGCACTCGTGCTCCGCGTCGATAACCGAATCAGGTCGATAGGCACTGACAACCCGCCCTTTCCAGCCGCTGTCACGTATCGCTTCATGGTGTTCGAGCGAATCTGTCGGACCTTCCGTGGTCGCGAGCAGCTCGATTCCAAAGCGCTCAAACAGTGCCCGAGGCCTGAACTCGGCCGTCGCGAGGTCTGCGCTGATGCGCTCGTAGTAGTAGTCGGCCGTCTTGCTCGAAAGCGTAACGTCGAGGCCAAACACCGTTGCAAAAGTGTGGTTAAGCCACATCGCCGAAGGGGTGCCGCGGAACAGGTGAAAGTGCGCGGCGAACGTGCGCCAGGCTGTTTGCGGATCGACCGACCCGGGACCTGAGCGCGACGCCACACCCAGATCCTCCAGCGGCACACCCTGGCTGTACAACATGCGGAACAGGTAATGATCCGGCGCGAGAAGCAGCTCCGTGGGGTTGGACCAGTTGGCGTTGGTCGCGAACCAGGCCGGATCGGTGTGTCCGTGAGGGCTCAAAATAGGCAACGCGGAGACGCTCTGGTACAGCCGGCGTGCGATCGCGCGCACGCTCGGCTCCGCCGGGAGCAGTCGGTCGGGATGCTGCAGCAGTGGGCGGCTCACTGCTGGATCTCAATGGCTGAGACGATCGCACGCCCTTGCGTGGCCTTAAAATCAAGCACCAACGCGCCGTCGGCTACGAGCGCATCAAAGCGCCGAGTTACCGCCGTGAGCACCGCACCGGCGGCCGCAGCGACATCAAGCTTCTCGACGACGCGCTGGCCGTTGGCGAGCACATCGAAAACACGCGCGCCGGGCGACGCCGACGGCTCGACGAAAGTAAGCGTCACCCGGTAGGTGCCATTTGCAAGCGGTACGCGGTAGCGGAACTCCCCTTCACGGAACGTGGCGACGAGATCCCGGTCCGGCGTGGCGGCAATCCTTGCAAGTGCAGGCGCCTGGCCCCATCCGCCTGGCCCGTCGGTGGTTCCGGCCGTGCCGCCTTCGAAGAACGCGTCGGAACCGAAGCGACCGACTACCGAGGATGCGGCCATCAGCGCGCCCGCGTCGATGCGGGTCGCGGACGCCACGTGCGGATCGACTCGCCAAATGATCGCATCCTGCTGCGGACCGGCCTGGAATCGACCCGTCGCCACGACGTGGTTCTCGCCGACTGCCAGACGCACCGCGTGCCAGATACAGGTCTGCTGCGGACATTCCGTGCGCGCACCGAGTGAGCGTCCATTCACCAAGAGCTCTGTCGCCGGGGCGTTCGAATAGACGCGCACATCGGTGGCACCGTAGGCACGATCGATGTAGCGGCTTGAATTGATATGCACCGTGGGCGAGGATGACCAGTTGGCGCGATAGAACCAGAAGGGATCCTTGCGTATCTTGCGATCGTAGGTCACCAGTCCCTTCGTGTTGATATCGTCCGAATCGCCCTCGCGCCTGACGGTAGTCGCGAAATCGAAGCTGTTCCAGAGCCAGGTTGCCCACAGATACGGACGCGCGGCCAGCTGGCGCCAGTTCTCCTCGTGCACCAGCGACATGTATTCCTCGGGCTGCATCCTTCCGCGCGAATCCGCCCGGGCGGCCGATGCGTCGTCGGTATGCATCGTGATGGCGCCGCCGGCCCCGTACTCCGAAACTGCCAGCGGCTGCTTCGGACGCAGAGCATGCACCGCATCAAGGTGCGACCCGAGATCCAGCGGCGCGTCGTAGTACCAGCCGTAGTACAAGTTTGCGCCTGCTGTGTCGGTCACGTCGGCGACGGTTGGAACCTCAGCGCTTTCGGGAGAGCGATGTTCGCAGCAGGTCGCGAGCGCTGTTGCACGCGACGGATCCTCCGCCTTTGCCAGCGCGTTCAGCTCCTGCAGCAGCGGGCGAGGGTCTGGCAGCGCGCCAGCAGGTGGACGGCCGAGGAAGTCCGGGCGGCTTCGGCCGAAATCCACTTCGTTGGCAAGACTCCAGACTGCAACAGAGGCGTGGTTGAAGTTCTGACGGATCAGTTCCCGCAACTGCTGCTTGGCATTCTCCACGAGCGAGTCGCTGGGTCCGGACTGGTCGCGCAGTGTCCATGCGGTAACCAGAGGAATCTCGTCCCAGACAACCAGGCCGTGCCGGTCCGCGAGTTCGTGCACGGCTTGGCCATGCTGGTAGTGAGTCAGGCGAATCGAATTCGCACCCATATCGCGGATGATGGCCACGTCCTCCGCGATGTCCTCGCTGCTGACCGCCCAGCCCTTGCCCTCGCGATCCTGGTGATAGCCGACTCCGCGCAGCTTCAACCGTCGCCCATTTAAAAGCAGGCCCTGCGCGGAATCGAAGATCATGGTGCGCACGCCGAAGGGCTGTTCCAGCACATCACGGGAGCGACCGCGCGCATCGCGTAACGTAAGGCGCAGCGTATGGAGATACGGATCTTCGAGCCCCGCCCAACGGCGGGGCCGCCGGATAGTCAGGGACTGTGTAAGCTCCGCGCCCTCCCCTGCCTTCAGCGGAACCCGACTCTCGCGGCTTGCCACGATGGCGCCATTCACACCCCGAAGTTCAGCCACCAACGTGAGTCGCTCGGGCCGGATGCCGTCATTGCGAAGGCGGGTGCGCACCGATACGGTTGCGCGCGCACTGTCTGCCGAGACAGTTGTGGCGTAGGCACCGGGACCTCCGGCGTCAAGCATGTCGATGTGCATCGCATCCGTTAGCACGAGACTGACCGGCCGGTAGAGCCCACCGTGCACGAAGAAGTCGCCGGCATAGGGCAGCGTGGATTCCGTGGCGGTGCCAAGAGCCGGCGGCGTGTTGTCGGTCTTCACGACGAGGAGATTCTCTTTTCCGGGACGAAGCGAAGCCGTGGCTTCAAGACGGAAGCGGGAGAATCCGCCTGCATGCTGTCCAATGCGCACACCATTCAACCACACCGTTGCCACGCGGCTCGCAGCGTCGAACTGCAGCCATGCACGCTGCCCACTGGTGCTGGCTGGCGCGCTAAAGGACAAGCGGTACCAACCCACGCCCTGATCACGGTTTACGTCTTCTTTTCGATTGATGCGGGATGCTGGATCCGTCAGGTAGTAGCCAACACGATTCCAGGTGTGCGGTACGGACACCGTGCTCCACGCCGAATCGTCGAAGGCGGCCGTGGTTACCACATCGTCCGCGTCCCCGAAGCGAAACTTCCAACCCTCAGTGAGCGGGAGCGCAACGCGCGGCGAGCCCGTCGCAGCGCTTTCACGTGTAGCGGATGCGGCTATTGCACCGGAGTACATCGCGCACCCGAGTGCGATGAGCGTCGCCGCCAGGGTCGACGCAAGTGTCTTATTCTTCATGGTGAGTCTCGACCTTGTTCGAAAGCAGCAACCAGAGCACGGCAGCGGCGAGCAGGTCGAAGGCGACGAGCATCGCGAACAGCGGAGCGTACCCGTATGCGTCGGCGTTCTGGCCGATGGCGAAGGTAAACAGCAGCCCGCCGATCCAGGCTGCGGAGCCGGCCAGACCTGACGCGGTACCTACCGCCCGGGTTTCAAAGACATCTGCAGACAGGGTCAGTCGCGCGCCGGAAAGCATCTGATGCGCAAAGCCACCGACACAGAACAGGGCGATCGCAACGCCTGGGCCGGTCGCCAGGCCGACGCACGCCGGCCCGATCATGCAGAAGGCGCCAGCCGTCATAGTCAACTTACGCGAGTTAATGACAGAGACTCCGAAGCGCCGTATGAGGAATGGTGCGAGATAGCCACCGGCGATGGAGCCAAAGTCGGCTGCGAGGAACGGAAGCCATGCCCACAGGGCGATGGTTTTCAGGTCGAGCTGCCATGCCACGACCAAGTAAAGTGGAATGAAGAAATTGAACGTCTGCCAGGCAGGCTCGGCCAGGAAGCGCGGAATAGCGATGCTCCAGAAACGCCGAGTGCCCGCGATCTCGCGCCAGGTGGCACCACGCTTCGCGCCCGCCGCGTCATCACGTCCTGCGAGAATCAAGTCCCGTTCCGAGACGGAAAGCGAACGGTGCTCCTGCGGCCGGCGGTAAACGGTGTACCACATCACCGCCCACAGGAGGCTCAGCCCGCCGGTGACGATGAATGCCGACTGCCAGCCGAAGCTGAGGATGCAGAAGGTCACAAGCGGGGGCGCCAGCATGTTCCCCACCGACGAGCCGGTATTGAACCACCCGGTCGCCACGGTGCGCTCGCGCG
>CAITQY010000058.1 GCA_903894655.1 uncultured Gemmatimonadota bacterium | reverse complement strand
TGAACGTGATCGCGCTGCGGCACGATGCGGTGTTCATGAACGCCGGATCGTAGGACAGCATGCCGAACTCGCCCGCATCGCGCTTTACGGCGCGCAGGTCCATGGCACGCACGTACGTGTCGCCTTCGGGCCCTTCAGTACGGACTGTGGCGCTGTAGCTGCTTCCGGTCCGGCTGTCGCGGATCTCGAGGGCGTCGGCGGCGGCCGCGGCGGGGGTGGGTGTGCTGGACTGACTCATCGCAAACGGCTCCTTAGGGTGACGACCATCGGGGATCCTAGAAAGATATGCAGTGGTTCAGCGGGCGGGGGCGGAGGACGACCGCCCATCCTGGCAAAGCTGGGGCGCGAGCTTTCTGGCGACCTCCGCCCCGACCAGCAATGCCCCAGCATCGTTGTAGTGGCTAAAGTCGGCGAACGTCGGGACGGCCGAGGTTCGCAGGGCGATCAACGGATCGACCACCAAGACGCCAGAATCGGCACCGACTTTTTGGGTGCGTTCGCCGGCGAGGTCGTCGAACGTGCGAATCGCGGCACCGGTGTACAACGGGTAGAACCGCTCCCATGCGCGAAGGAAGCGCTGGCTCTCGGCCGAGGTGACCTCCGCGAATCGATTTCGGTGCATTACGAGCACGGGTTCGACCCCGGCCCGCTTGACATCCCCCACAAGTGCACGGAGATCCCGCTCGAAAGCAGCGAGTCGGTCGATCGGTACCGCGCTGCGGGCTTCCACTTTCGCTTGGGCCCTGGTGCGCTTCGTATCGAGCACGCGGAGCAGATCCAGCACGGGGGCCGGCACCGCGCGCTTGATGGCATCTCGGAATCGAGGCCGGGCACGCGATCGCCACGGGGACGGGCTAGTCACGGCGGCAAACGTCGGGGTGGCTGCCACAGGAAGTTCGGCCCCGAGGTACTGCATCGGCGTCGGATAATAGAGCACCGCGTTCGGATGCCGCGGAAGGATGCGTTTCTGAATGTCCTGCCGAACCGTCGGCAGCGACATCCCGGCGAACGCGGCATTGAGTACCACGATGGGCTGGCGGCACTGCGCTCCGAGACGACGTTCGAGCTGTCGGGGCCATTCCCCACCGGCACGCTCGTACAGACCGAATGTCTCCGACGCGCCAGTCGTCACGAGGACGATCGCATCGGCTGGCAGCGGCTGCGCAACTTCCGGGCCCCGGAATCCCCACGCATTGATGCGGAACTGCCGGAACTGCGTCCCCGAGCGGGCGTGCATGCCGAGCGAGTCCCGCACGCTCAGATCGTCGACCGAGGTTTCGGGCGCACCGAATGGGACGCCAAACTGTGCCCAGTCGTCGAGGCGAACAGTCAGTTCGAGCGAGGCTGCGCCGACGAGTGCAATGCCAATCGCCCAGCCGGCACGAGACAGTCGCTCGGCCATCAGAATTGGAAGTAGAGAAATGGCGACGGGCGCGCCGTGACGATCAGCGCCAGTGCGGCTCCGCACACCGCGGCGAGTGAAATCCGACGGGCCGGCGTCCACTCGTGCTGCATCGCAAACGCATTCGGCCCGCGAAGGCTCCACCAGGCAGCGATGGACAGCACGGCGAGAACGAGCGGGAGTGCGATGTCCGACTGTGTCGTTCCGGCCGTTGGTACGAACATCCGGTGAAGCACGCCAGTGGCCTGCGCGAAGCTGGTCGCTCGGAAGAAGATCCATCCGAACACCGCTGCACTAAACATCATGCTTCGCTGGAGCACAATCGGCATGGCGTCCCACCTTCGGCGATTCAGCCGGTAGGCGCACAACAGCACACCATGGTAAAACCCCCAGAACACGAACGTCCATGACGCGCCATGCCACAGCCCGCCAAAGAGCATGGTGAACATCAGATTTCGGTACGTGAGAAACGTGCCGTTCCGGTTCCCGCCGAGTGGGATGTATAGGTAGTCCCGCAAGCAGCTCGAGAGCGAGATATGCCAACGCTCCCAGAAATCAGACGGATTCAGGGCCTGATATGGCGAATTGAAATTCTGCGGAATACGGATGCCGAACAGGAATCCGAGGCCGACGGCCATGGTGCTGTAGCCGGAGAAATCGAAGAGCAGCTGAAACGTGTATCCCAGGACAGCAAGCCAGGCACCAATGGACGACAGCTGCTCCCAGTTCGCGAACGACGGGTCGACGAGCGCGGCGAGGGTATCGGCAACCAGGACTTTCTCGATCAGGCCGATGCAGAAAAACGAAAGACCACGCCCGATCCATCGGGTCCGGCTACTAGTGCCGATGTTTTCGAGGTCTTCCTCGATCTGTCGGAAGCGCACGATCGGACCGGCCACGAGCTGGGAGAAGAGCGACACATACGTCGCAAACTCCCACAGGTTCCGGGTCGGCGTGATCGTCCCACGATACGCATCGACGATGTAGCTGATCGTGTGAAACGTGTAGAACGAAATCCCGATCGGCAGAATGATGTTGAGGTGCGGCACCGCGATGTCTGCACCAGCAATACCGCTCACCGATCTGATCGTATCCAGCGCAAAGTTGGTGTACTTGAAGAATCCGAGCAGGAGCAAATCGACGGCAATCGGGATAATCAGGAACCATTTTCGCTCACGAGAGCCGATCGCGGTCCGGAGCATGCCCAAGCCCGCGCCGAAACTTACGAGCGTGGAAAACGCCATGAGTAGAACGAACCGGGGATCCCACCAGCCGTAAAACACATACCCTGAGATCGTGAGCCACACATATCGCGACTGCGCATTCGGCAAGAGCCAGAACACCGCGTACACGATGGGGAGAAATGCAAAAATGAACTCGATGCTGTTGAAAAGCATGTCGCCCTAGACGTGTGGGAGCGAGATCGCGAACGAGAAGGTCGATCCGCACGGAGCCCGGTCGGCATACCGCAGCGTGCTGTGCATCTGCCCTAGGAGTTGCGCGCACAGGCGCAGTCCCAGACCTGCGCTCGTGACGTTGCCACTCAAGTCGAAGGCACCGTTCACCAAGCGATCGCGAAGTGGCGCTGGAAGTCCGCTGCCGCTATCGGAGATGGTGAACACGACGACGGAGGCCCCGTCGTTGGAAGCCGAAATATCGACCACTCCGCTGTCGGTGAACTTGAGCGCGTTGGTCACCAGGTTGAGGATCACCCGGTGGATCGCGACGGGATGCCCCAGCCGACGCTCGACGCGCGGTGCACTGCATCGCAGCGTCAGGCCCTTCTCCTCGGCGATTGGCTGGACCAGCTCGCGCACGCTGCGCAGCGTCTCGCTGATGGAGAACGCCACCGGCGCTTCACCGACCAGCCGCGTTGTGCCGCGCGACAATTCCAGGACATCGTCGGCAAACGCCGACAGCCCGAAGGCGGCGCTGTACACCAGCGACAGCTGGCGCTCCTGCAGCGGCGTGACCGGACCTGACCGTCCGCTTCGCAGTCGCTCAATCAGGACTAGCATGGAGCTGAGGGGCGAGCGGATGTCGTGCGTCAGCCCCAGAAGGAGTTCGTGGGCATGGACGGCGGTACTGGATGCCGTTGCCTCGTCGGGGCTGTCGAGGACACCGGCGGCCACGACCCTCGCTCCCTCGGCGACGAGTGCGGTGATCGCCTCGTCGCTGACGTCGACGAGGTTAGTCGGCGGTGCCTGAGAGGGTGTCGCGACGGAAGCCATGCTTCTCCATGAGACGGTAAAGAGTGGTGCGGTCGATGCCCGCGAGACGTGCCGCCTTTGACATGTTGCCGCCTGCGCGCGTCGTCAAACGCGTCAGATACTCCTTTTCGAAGTGCGCGATCAGGTTGTCCTTGGCCGGGTGGAAGGCTTCGTTCATGATCGAGAGCGGTAGGCTCGCCTCCGCCACCGGTCCGGCGTCTTCATCGTACACGGGAATATCACTCGGCTCGATGGGGCGACTGCCATCGGCGATCACGGCGAGGTGTTCGATCACGTTTTGCAGCTCACGCACATTGCCGCGCCACGGGCGGGATTGCAGGAAGGCAATCGTGTCCGGGGTCAGCACCGGTGCCGGCGCACCGCTGGCGCGGTGGCGCTCCCAGGAGCGCTTCAAGAAGAACTCGGCCAGCAGCGGGATGTCTTCGAGCCGCTTCCGGAGCGGTGGCAGCTTGATCGGCACCACGCGAAGGCGGTAAAACAGGTCTTCCCGCAGGAGGCCCTGCTGCACCGCTTCCTGCGGGTCGCGGTTCGTGGCCGAAATGAAGCGCACGTCGACCACCGCATCTTGCGTCTCGCTCCCCAAACGTCGCACTAC
This sequence comes from uncultured Gemmatimonadota bacterium, assembly GCA_903894655.1. Lineage (GTDB taxonomy): Bacteria > Gemmatimonadota > Gemmatimonadetes > Gemmatimonadales > Gemmatimonadaceae > Gemmatimonas. The sequence goes on along the minus strand of CAITQY010000058.1, from coordinate 304 downwards.
GCCGTCCTGCAGCACCCGAAGCAACTTTGCCTGTAACGGCATGGTCATTTCGGTCAGCTCGTCAAGAAACAGCGTACCGCCGTTGGCCACTTCCAGCAAGCCGGCTTTGTCGCGGTCGGCACCCGTAAAGGCCCCCTTGCGATAGCCGAACATTTCCGATTCCAGCAGGTTGTCCGGCAGCGCCGCGCAGTTGAGAGGCACCAGCTTCCGCGCCGTGCGGCGGCTGTGCCGGTGAATGAACTGCGCGATCATCTCCTTGCCTGTGCCGCTTTCGCCACTGATCATCACGGAGGCGTCGGTGGCG
>CAITQY010000057.1 GCA_903894655.1 uncultured Gemmatimonadota bacterium | reverse complement strand
TATCGCGTCCCGGCTCTTCGATGGTCACGCGCGGGCCGCGATCGGGGATCGCATCGATCACGTACTCGACCGAGCCCGCCACCGTAGTGCCATCGGTGGTGATCAGGTCCACGTGATAGAACCCGCTCTTCGTAACCTTAAACCGACCGCTGACCGCGCTGTCGCCTTCGATCGCCATCGGTACCGTGGTGCCGTTGTCGAAACGCAGCAGGCCACTGGACACTTTCCGCGTGACCTTGGCGTGTACCACGACGGTTGTGCCAACAATCGCCGCCACATCACCGCCGTCTTCCACATGTTCAGCCGGCATGCCGCTGTACGCCGGGAAATTGAGGTCGAGCGACACATTCGACACCGCCGGCAAGTCGTTCACCGTAAGCGTGTAGGTGGGCGACCGCACGTCGGCCGACTCCACGTAGTACTCGGTCGGCTTGGTGATGTCGAACAGCCGCGAACGGAAACGCGACGAGTCGGCTTCGGGGCTCATGGGGAGCCGCTGCCACTCACCGGCTGAATCGCTGCGGAACACGAGCTCGGCGCCATCAGCAGCGAAACCCACCAAGGCCGCGTGCACTTCGATGGCACCACCACGCGGCACCGCCACGTTGCCCGGCTCGATATTCAGCGCACGCACCGGCACCGCCGCTTCGGCCGTCCCGAACGGCACGAACAGCAACTTGGCGCCCTCACGGACCCGGTCCGGTCCCGCCACGAACATCAGCGCCGCCACCGCGGCCACACCACCCAACATCTGCCCGGCGCGCACCATACGCGGACGCTCCAACGCGGCTCGCTGCTGCAGCGGCGCAATGGCCGCACTCGCGCGCGACATCAAGCGCGCCGACAGCGCGCCCGACTGCCGTTCGCTCACAGGCACGTGCGCTTCCTGCACGGCGGTGATCAGCGTCTGCTTGAGTTGCGGGGCGCGTTCTTCGACGTACAGTGCGAAGCGCTCGTCGCTGGCCCGGCGCAACAGTGGCAGCACGAGTCCGCGGATGAACGCCGCTGCAATCAGCGTGTAGCCAATCACTCGCGCGATGACCGGCGCCCGTCCGTCGCCACGGAACAGGGTGAGCACGAGCATGGTGGCCAGCACGGCCAGCAACACCGATGCCCCGATCCAGACGAGCGACTCGAGAAGAATGCGCTGGCGCCACTGGCGGCGCAGTGCGCCGAGTGTGGTGAGCAGCTGACGGTCGGGACTCATGTGGGGCTCCGGTCGGACGTAGACACGGTACGAGACACGGGAGAAGGCGCGGGAATAACAGGACGGACACGTCGGGCCACGGCGCGCCATCCGCGCGTGGCCATGATCGTTTCAATCACGAGCACCAGCGCGACAATGATCAACAACACGCGCCACGGATTCTGACGACGTTCAAGCTCCACCGTGGTGGGCGGCGCGGTCGACGCCATCGAGCCGGGCTCAGCGTCGCGCACGCCGAGCAACAGTTCGGTGGTGTCCATGGGGGTGAGCTCCGATTCGGTGGCCGGCACATTGGCCGCCACCCGGCCCACGGGGGCACCGGTCGCACTCACCGCAAAGGCTTCGTACACGCCGGCATCGGCCAATGGTACGGCGGCGCCCATCGAGTCCGGCTGCGGTCGCAGTAGTGTGCCATCGGGGGCGCGCACCACCGGATCGTTCACCGACGGCGCCAGCGACCAACTCTCGCTGGTGGAGCGCCAGAGCGGCACGGCATCACGCCCGGAGGTGTGCAGCACGAGTTGTCGCACGAAGGGCAGGAAGGCGGGTTGCAGCGGGAAGTCGCTGCGCTGGGCATCGAGCGGCACTGCGAGCACCACCAACCGGCCTTCGCCGAGGCGCTGTTCGAGCACGGCCGGGAGTCCATCGTCGAAACGGGCCAGCACATCGACGGCGCCGGACACATCCACCCGCGGATAGCGCAGGAAGCGCACCGAGCTCAACGCGTCGGGCACTTCACGGAACGGCGTAAACAACGGATGCTCGATACGCACATCGCGCAGCGTGCCACCGCGATCGGCCAGTCGGTCGGCCAGTCCGCTCATGCGCACCGGTAGCAGCGGCAAGTTGTCGCCACGCTGCGCCGCGAGTCGCGAACCGGCAGCGATCACCACACCACCACCCGTGTTGATGTACTCCTGCAGCGCCGCCACTGACGAAGCCGAGGGGAGCATGTCCCAGAACATCACGAGGCCGGTACGGGCCAGCGCCTCGCGGCTCACCGGCGCCGACGCCAGCCGGTCAATCTGAATGGCCGGCGCGGCACCGATCGCCAGCGCCCGCTCCAGGAACAGCGCTTCACCCGCGGCGCCGGCCGACGGCGACACCAGCGCCACGCGCACGGCGTCATCGCGCGGCACCACGGCGTGCAGCGTGTCGTCGGCCACCAGCGCGTCGGGCTCGAGCGACACCAGCAACGCGACGGCATCATCAGGGGCCGGCACCGGTGCAAACGTCACGACCGTTTCGCCATCGGGCTGCAACGACACGTCGCTGGTGGCGGCATCGCGACCGTTCACCGTGAGGCGTGCCTTCACCGGGCGCGCTGCCGGCAATTCGTGCGACTGCACCCGCGCCTTCACGGCCAGCAATGAGCGCGTGCCATCGAGCACCCGCCGTGCTTCGATCACGCGCACGGCGCTGTTGGCGCGCGTGGCCGCACCCACGGGAATGCTGCGCAGCTTCACGCCCGCCGGCAGATCGATGCCGGCAATGCCCGCCGCGCCCGCCCGCTGCAGGTCGGAAATCACGATGATCTCGGCCGCCGCAAAGGGCGCGTCGAGCAGCATCTGACGCGCCGTGCGCAGCGCCGGCGCCAGCCGCGTGCCACGCGACAACGGCTTGAGCGTGGAAATGGCCGCCAGTGCCTGCGACTTGTCGTCGCTCATGCGCTGCAGCACTTCAGAGGCATCGTCGTAGGCGACCACGCCAATGCGATCGCCGGTGCCAAGGGCGTTCACAACCGCCCGCGCCGAATCGAGCGCACGGGGCCACACGCCCTCGTATCCCATGCTGAGAGAGCGATCGACCACCAGCACCACCGCCCGCCGACGCGTGTCGCCGCCGGCTGCCGCGCGATCGGTGAGCACCGGGCGCGCGAAGGCGAACACCAGAGCCGCGACCGCCAGGGCGCGCAACAGCAGCAACGGCCAGTCGGTGATGCGCTGTCGCTGCGACGTGCGGATGGGCAATTGCTCGAGGAACATCAGCGAGGGGAACCGGAACGGCCGGTCCTTGTCGCGATGCCGCAAATGCATCAGCAGCGGAATCGCCAGTGCGGCGAGTCCGCCCAGAAATGCGGGAACGAGGAATCCGATGCCCATGCGCGATGAAGTCGGTTAGTCGAACGCTAGCGGACCCGACTACGCGAGAGTCGCGCGTCGAGGTACGCATGGAGGGCACGGTCGAGCGGCTCGCTCGTGTCGAGACGCACGTAATCGGCGCCGGCGCTGGTAAAGCGCTCCTGCAGCGCCGCGTGGTGCGCGGTGATCAACGCGGTGTACTTGTCGCGCAGTTCGCCGGGACGCAGCGGCAACAGCGCTCCGCTCTCAGCGTCTTCGAAGGTGGCCGGCATGTCGCCGGGCAACTGCTTCTCCGCCGGATCGACGAGATGAAACACGATTACGTCGTGCCCGCCCATGCGGAGCGCCGCCACCGCGCGGCCGAGTGCTTCCGGCTGCTCGTAGCAGTCGGTCACCAGCACCACGATGCCGGTGCGCGTGGTGAGATGCCCGATACGACTGATGGAGTGCGCCAGCCGACTCGGTCCCGCCGCCTCGGCGCGCGCCAGGGTGTGCAAGAGCAGCTGCAGATGACGCACCGAGGGAGGCACGACATCGACCAGCTCTTCCTTGAACGTGGCCAGCCCGATACGATCGCCCTGCGACTTCGACAGCCAAGCCAGCGACGCCACGAGAAAACGCGCGTAGTCGAACTTGGTGACCGCCCCGCTGCCAAAGTCCATCGAGCCCGACGCATCGAGCGCGAAGATCACCCCGGCGTTGGTATCGGCGTCGTACTCCTTGATGTAGAACCGGTCGGTGCGTCCGTACACGCGCCAATCAATGCGGCGCAGGTCATCGCCGGGCTGATACGAGCGATGCTCGGCGAAATCCAGCGACGAACCTTTGCGCAACGATCGGTGCTGGCCGTGCATGAAGCCATCCACGACCGTGCGCGCCAACAGCGCGAGATCGGAGATGCGCGCCAGCAGGGCGGGGTCGAGAAAGGAGGCAGGAGCGGTGGCCACGAATGGCTCAGAGCGACGAGCGGGGCAGCGGCACACTCTCGAGCAGACGCCCGATGAGCGAATCGGTGGTCACCTTCTCCGACTGCGCCGTGAAGTTCACCAACACGCGATGTCGCAGGACGGGACGCGCCAGCGCCCGCACGTCTTCGAAGCTGGCACTGGCCCGCCCCTGCAGCAGTGCCCTCGCCTTGGCACCCAACACCAGCGCCTGCGCCGCGCGCACCGAGGCGCCGTACGACACGAACTGCTTCACGTAATCGGGCGCGCCCTCGCCCGGACGCGTGGTGCGCACCAGCTTCACGGCGTAGCGCGTCACGGCGTCGGCAATGGGCAAGCGACGCACCACACGCTGATACGCCAGAATCTCTTCCTTCGACACCACCGACTGTACCGCCTCCGGCGGCAGCGACGTGGTCGACTTCACCACCGCTACTTCGTCTTCCTCCGGCAGGTAGTCCAGCAATACTTCAAGCATGAAGCGATCGAGCTGCGCTTCGGGCAGTGGGTATGTGCCCTCCAGTTCGATCGGGTTCTGCGTGGCGAACACGAAGAACGGTTGGTCGAGTTCGTAGGTGCGTCCCTGCACGGTGACGCGACGCTCCTGCATGGCTTCCAGCAGCGCGGCCTGTGTTTTCGGCGGCGTGCGGTTGATTTCGTCGGCCAGCAGCACGTTGGTAAACACCGGTCCGGGCATGAAGGCGAGGCGACGCTGGCCGGTGGCCGGGTCGTCCTGAATCACATCCGTGCCCGTGACATCGCTGGGCATCAAGTCAGGCGTGAACTGAATGCGCGAGAACTTGAGGTCGAGCGCGCGGGCCAGTGTGGAAATAAGCAGCGTTTTCGCCAGCCCCGGCACGCCCACCAGCAGACAGTTGCCGCCGGCGAAGAGCGCGATCAGCGCTTGCTCCACGACGACGTCCTGACCGACGATGACTTTGCGAAGTTCGGTTGCGATGCGTTGGCCGGCGCCTTGCAGGCGGTCGGCAAGGACGCCGTCGTCGAGACGGTCGAGTTCGGACGTGGAGGGGGCCGGAGCAGTCACCTGATTCCTCGGGGGCTAACGGGTCAACGCGTAGATGATGTAGTTCACGCCGAGCTTGTACGCTTCGTTCGACATGTCGAGCGGGAACATTCCCGTGTCGGAGAACTCCCAGTACTCGGACAGGTCGTTGTTGTAGTTCGCGATCGCCAGCAGACGCTTTTTCGGATCGTTATCCTCGAACACGCCGTAAAACACCGACTTGTAGCCGCGGTACATCGGATGCTCGTAATCGAGCGTTTTGATGCGATAGAACGCATCGAAGACCGGATGCTTGAGATCCATTTCGACGAGCCGCGCGTTCGGGAGCACCTTCTTCATGGCGTTCTCGAAGTTGATCCAGTGATCGCCGACGAAATCGTCGAAGATGATGAACCCGCCCTTCGCCAGATAATTGCGCAGTCCGAGCGCCTCGGCGTCGTTGGGACGCCAGAAACCGGGTTCCGCCATGTAGGCCACGGGATACTTGCCCAGCTGCGGATCGTCGAGCGTAAGGATGTTGCTGGCGTCGATGCGCATGCGCGTGCTGGAGAGCTCGCCCACGATCTTGGTGAAGTGCCGCTCGCCGCGCGGATAATCGTGGCTCCACGGAATGTCGCGACCGCCGCCACGGAATCCACCACCGCCAAACTCGGGCATCTGGTACTTCACGCGCACGAACGTCTGGCGACCGTCGTACGGGACGTTGGGCAAGAACGCCGGCTGGCCGCGTCGCTGCGCCTGCGCCGCGTTCTGCGGGGCGGTGGACAACAGCAGCAGGCCGGCACACAGCGCGGCACGGGTGAGTGACATCATTTACCGCGAAGCTCCAGCAACAGGGCCTGTGCCTTCTCAAACGATGGCGCCGCTTCGAGCACCTGTAACAGCTCGCGCCGCGCCCCGGCGTTGTCACCGGCATCACGCAGCGCACGGGCCAGTTCATAGCGCGCGTCGAGCAGGTCGGTGGGGCCCATGGCAATGATCGCTCTGCGCTCCAACACGGCACGGGCGCGATCGCCCTGCGCCGCGCTCAACGTGGCCATGCGCACGTGCACCGTGGGGTCGTATGGCCAGATCCAATTCAGGCGGTCGAGCGCGCGGATGGCGCCGGACTTGTCGCCACGCGCTTCGCGGAGATCGGCCTCCATCATGTTCGCCTCCCACGCCGTCTCGTTGCGACTCGTGACCTGCTCCACCATCGAGAGTGCACGCGTGGTGTCGTTCGCGGCCCGCGCCATCTCAGCCAGATACCACGACGGGCCGTCATCGCCACCGTACTCGGGGAACATGGCGCGTGCCTGCTCGAACAAGGCCTGCGCGGCGTTGCGGTCGCTGCCCATCTTCATCGCGGCCTCGCGCATCGTGGCCACGAACTTGCCCCCACTGCTGTCGGTGGGCGACGTACCGCGCACCGCCGCGATGGCCGCGGCGAACTTGCGCTGCGCATACGCCTCGAACTCGGCGTCGATCTGCACTGGCGTTTTGCCCAGCACCTTCTGAAACACGCCCGGGGTGTCCATCCCGTCGCGGTACGCCTTCAGCATGGCCGGCAGCGCCGCAGCACCGCGCGTTGCTTCCACCATCTCGCAAAACAGCGAGGCTTCGTAGTAGCTGAACTGCGTTTCCTCGGGGAAGCGCGGTCGTAGGAAGCCATCGCTGAGTTGACTGATGGGGCGCAGCTTGCCATTGGCCATCGCGATCACGTACGACACCGTGGCATCGGCGCCCCAGCCGCGGCCTACCCGGCGCTCTTCGAGTACCGAGAGTCCTTCCGATAGCCACCGCGGCACACGATGGTCGGAGGCGCCGAGCGTGAAGGCGTGCGTGAGCTCATGCCACGCCGTGCTACCCCAATTGAACTGCCCCTTCTCGCGACCGTTGGGCGTATCCATGGCCAGCAGGCTGCCGAAGCTCACGCCCAGTGCACCGAGTCCGGCCAATCCCACCGTGCGTACCGAGAAGTCGGCGTGATAGCGGTAGAACTCGAGACGCACCGGCGTGGGTGGCTTGTAGCCATAGCGCACCGCCAGCGAGTCGTAGGCCTGCTCCAGCAGCGGCACGATATACAGCGCCAGCAAGTCGGCCTCTTCGGGCGGCGCAACCACGCGGAAGCGTCCGCGATCGATCGTACGGAACGCCTTCATCTTGTCGAGCAGGTCGAGCGTGTTTTTGTGCCACAGGTTGAACGGATCGAGCGCGAAGGCGCGCTCGAGCGCCGCGCGCCCCGCGTCCATCTGGCCGATGCGCAGCTGGTTGGTGCCCATCACCCCGTAGGCCGGCACATACAACGAGTCGTAGCCCACGGCGCGCTGCGCGAGTTTCACCGCTTCGGTGTAGCGCCGCTGCCGCACCGACGCTTCGGCCAGCTCGGTATAGAACTCGGCCGGCGCCGGCTGCACCGCCGTCACCGCCGCCAGTGACTTTCGGAAGGTGGCGCTGTCGCCATTCAAGAACGCCATCGATCCCAGCACCGACCACCCGGCACTCGACGTCGAGTCGGCATCAATGGCCCGTTGCGCGTACACCCGCGCCGAATCGTACGACTCGGCGTCACGATGCATCTTCGCCACGAAGGCCAGCGCCTCGGCATAGCGCGGATCGCTCGCGATGCTCAGGCGCGCCGTGGCCATCGGGTTGCCCTTGCCTTCGAATTCCTCTACCCGCGCCATCGCCAGCAGCGCCCTGGCGTCGGTGGGGGAGCGACGCAGAATTCCTTCGAACGACAGTCGCGCATCCGGCGCGTTGTACTTCTCGAGGAACAGTTCACCGGCCCGCAACTGCGCGTCGAAGTTGAGCGAGTCCGCCGCAGTCGCGCGGTCGAACGCGGCCAGTGCCGAGCGTACGGCCTGCGCATCGCCCACGCCCAACAGCACGTAGGCGCGACCGGCCGAGAGATATTCGTCGCTGTTGCGCGCGCCGCCTTGTTCGTAGGTAGTGGTAATGCGACGCGCGCGCAGCGTGGCATCACGCCGGTCGCCGCGCCGCGTCGACGCTTCGGCGGCGGCTATCTCCGTGGCCCAGCGATCGGGGCCCGGCACCCGCGGCGGCAGTGGCGCCACGCGAGTGGCGGGTTGGGCCGCGGCGCGATCCTGCCCGCAGGCCGTGAGCGGCGAGAGCACCGACAGCGCCGCCAGCATCCATATCGACCGCTTCACTTGCCACCTCCCGCCGCACGGATCGCCTGCGTCTTCTCGGCTAACGCCAGCAGCAGCCGTTCCAGTTCCGCCTCGTACGCTTCGGCGGTCATTGAGGCTTTCTTCGTGCGCAACGACGCCACGGCCGATTCCAGCGCCTGCCGTTCGGCCAGCAGCGCCGCGATGCGCGGATCCGCCGATGCGGCCGTTTTGCCGAACGCCACGCGCGAGGCCAACAGCGAGTCGCTCACCAGCGCGTGTTCGGTCTGCATGCGATTGCTGCCGGTGTACACCTTGCCCACTTCCGTGCGCGCAAAGCGGAACACTTCGAACACCGACAGCCGGCCATCCTTGTCGGCGTCGGCGGCGTCCATCCCGAGCGCGCCGGCGAAGTACTGCAGGAACACCGACTCGTTGCGCTCGTTCGACGTCTTGGTGGCGGTCACCACCACACGATTGGGCGCCTTGAGTACGGGCACGAAATCCCCGCTGCCGGTGGCGGCGTTCACGAACACCACCTGCTGCTTGGCAAAGCCAGCCAACCACGACGCGTACTCGGCGGCGGTGGCATCGGGACCGGGCAGATTCACCTTCGACTGCGCCCCTTCGCCGCTGCCGTGACCCATCAGCATCACGAACAGCACGTCGCCCGCCTGCACGCGCGACGATAAGCGCAGGAACGCCTGCGCAATGTTCTCGCGCGTGGAGCGCCCCGACGACAGGGCGGTACGCACGGAGTCTTCGGTGAGCACGATCAGACTGGAATCGCTCACGCCCCAGCGCGTTTTCGCCGCATCGCGCGCCGACTGCGCGGACACCTCGAACGAACGCTTGAACTGCGG
>CAITQY010000056.1 GCA_903894655.1 uncultured Gemmatimonadota bacterium | reverse complement strand
GTGGTGGGTGATGAGTGCAAGTTTTGGGTCGGGAGTGACTCACAACCCTGAACTTCGACTCACCACGCGAGACTCACGTGAGTGGTGGGTGATGAGTGCAAGTTTTGGGTCGTGAGTGACTCACAACCCCCTACTCCCTACTCCCGTACTCCCTCCTCCGCCGTTACTGCGCCACCCTTTTCGCAATGCTCGCGTGCATCGAATCCGCCTTGTATTGCGCCATCGTTGATGCGTCGGCGGCCCCATCGGGCACCACGCTGAACGGCAGCAGAATAGAAATGCGGCGGTTCGCGGCGGAGAGTGGATCGTTGACGATGCGCGGTTTGGTGGCGGCGTAGCCGCGTACTTCCACGATGCGGCCGTCGCGGAGGCCGACGCTTTCGAGAATGCGGCGGGCCGCGTTGGCGCGATCGGCGGAGAGCTCCCAGTTCCCGTAGCTCCCGCCGGCGGTGCCGAACGCCGCGGCGTCGGTGTGCCCTTCGAGAATGACCGGGTGCTGCAACGTGGTGAGCTCGGTGCCGATGAGCTGCAGGGCCAGCATGGTTGCGGACTTCATTTTGGCCGAGCCGGTCGGGAAGAACACGTCACCGGCGCCGGTTTCCACGAGCTCGATGCGCAGACCGTCGTTCGTGACCTGCACGTCGACCAGGGCCTTGAGCGCCTTCAGCGAATCGTTCGCGGCGACCTTCTGGAGAATCGCGTCCTTGAGCTGCTCGAACGTGCGCTGTTCCGTGCTGCGCACGATCATGCGGAGCGGCGTCTTCTGCACGTTGGTGGGTGCGGTGCCCGTGGACAGCGGACTCGATCCGGCGCCGTAGCCCTTTTTGTAGCCGACGGGATTCGCGAAGTAGCCCTCGATGGCCTGCTTCGTCTTGTCGTCCATGCCAAGAATCCACATCACCATGAAGAACGCCATCATGGCGGTCACGAAGTCGGCGTAGGCCACCTTCCATGAACCGCCGTGATGACCGCCGTGTCCGGCGACCTTCTTCTTGACGATGATGATCTTCTTGCCACCGCGCGGCGCCATGACGTTACGCGGCCTTCTTGCGTGTCATCTCTTCGAGCTCCGTGAAGCTCGGACGCTCATGCGGCTCCACGTTGCGGCGGGCAAACTCGACGGCGGTCATCGGCGCATCACCCCGCGCAAAGCAGAGCAGCGCGGTGCGCACGCACAGCATGTAATCATGCTCGGCCGCAATGCGATTCTCCATCGCTTTCGCGATCGGACCGAACACCCCGTAGGCGAGCAAGATGCCGAGGAACGTGCCGACGAGGGCGGCGGCGACCTTCTCGCCGATTTCGGAGGCTGCGCCACCGATCGAGCCCATCGTGATGATGACGCCGAGCACGGCGGCCACGATGCCGAAGCCCGGCATGGCGTCGCCGACCGCGGTAACGGCGCTGGGGACCAGCATGGCCTCGTGATGATGCTTCTCGAGGTCGACGTCGAGAATCTCGGCCAGATTATGATCTTCCACGGTACCGGTGAGCAGTACCTTGAGCGTATCGCAGAGCAGCGAGACCGCATGGTGGTTGCCCATGAACGACGGGTACTTCTGGAAGATGTCGCTGGACTCGGGATTTTCGATGTGCGACTCGAGGCCGACCAGTCCGTCCTTGCGGGCCTTCTGGAAGATCTCGTAGAGTACCTGCAGCAATTCGGCATAGGCCGTGGCGCCGAACGAATTCGGCTTGAGCAACGCGAGCCCTTGCGAGACCACACCCTTCAGCACCGCGGGCGGATTGGCCACGATCATGGAGCCCAATCCGGCGCCGCCGAGAATGAGGAATTCGTTGGGCTGGATGAGCACGGCGAGTTCGCCATGGTGCATCACATAGCCACCGATGACGGAGCCCATCACGATGACCAGGCCTATGATGACAAACACGCGGCAGATCCTGGAGTGCGAGTGGAAAAATCAGACGTGAGCAGCGACGCGGGCGCGGCGCGATGGCTCTTGGTACATGACGATCTGTTGCGTGGGTTGGCACATGCGTTCAGCAATCGCGTGGCGACGGTTTCGGCTATCGCTGCGCTGTTCGATGCGTCGCGTCTTCCCGACGAACGCGTGCTCTCCGGATTGCGCACCGATGCCGACCGTCTGGACGGATTGCTGGAGCAGTTGCGACAGCTGCCGCGGCGTGGTGATGCCGCTCCCGAACCCATGATGCCCGGCGACAGTGTGCGTGCCGCGCTGGCATTGTTCGAGCATCATCCCGAGTACCGGGATGTGTCGTGCACCGTGGTGGCCGGTGACGACGTGCAGCCGGTTCGCGCTGATCCCGGCGCGCTGGTACATGCGCTGTGCGTGGCGCTGGCGGCGGCGTGCCGTGTGGGTGCCGGCCGCGCTCCCATTCGCATGGCCCTGTATACCGACGGGGACGTGGTGCGGATCGAGGTCTCCAGCGATGGCAGCACCGGCGAGGGCATCGCCGACGCTGATGCCGACGCTGATGCCGACGTACTGGTGCTCGACGTGGGCGCGCTCGACTGGCTGCTGGCGGGCAGCAACGGACATGGGTACGCGATGCCGTACGGCTGCGGCATCGCCCTGCCCACGTTGCTGGCCTCGCGCCGCACACGCTGACATCAGGCGTCCGGCGCAGGTGCAGGTGCGGGCGACGGTGCAGGCGACGGCGCCGACATGCCAGCGGGCACGCCGAGGGCGGCCAGCCATTCCGTGGCCACCGGGGCCGCGGCGCGCTCGTTTTCTGATTGGACCTGCTCGGCGATCTCACCGCGCAGAATCTTGACGTGGCTGGGCGCGTCGATGCCGATGCGCACGCCTCCGCGGTCACAGGATACGACGACGATCCGAATGCCGCCGTCAATGATGATCGAGTCGCCTTCGCGACGTCCGAGAATGAGCATCGCGTATCAGACCAGTGAGAGAAGCGTTTGCATCATATCATCGGCCACTTTAATCATCTTCGTGGCCGCCTGATAAGACTGCTGGACGCGCATCATGTTCACCAGTTCCTCGTCGGTGCTGACGCCGCTCACCGACTGGCGGCGGGCATCGGATTGGTCGGCCAGACTGCGGTACACGGTGGCATTGTCGGTCGCGGCGGCGGCGTCGATGCCGATGCGCGTGACCATGTTCCGGAAGAAGCTCAGGAAAGAACCGGACTCGGTGGCGCCGGTGCTCGACGTCCAGCTCACCGTGTCGTCGGTGATACGCAAGCCGGCCAGCCCCTGCGCCACACTGTTGTCGGTCGGACCGTTCGCGTTGCCGCTGGCGGCGATCTTGAGTGGATCATTCAGCACAGCGCTGTCCACGCGAAGCGTGGCGGCCGTGACCGGATTGGTGACCGTCCCGGCCTCGAAGAAGGTGCCGGCGGCGGTACCTGGCACCGTGTTGCCGCTGAATGTGTAGCCGGTGCTGTGAATGGTATTCACCGCCGTCGCCAACTGTGCGGCCATGGCATCGAGCCGGCTGCGGGCATCGGGGATGTCGACGTTGAGCACTTCCACCATCGACTTGAGCTCGCCCGCCAATGCCGTGAGGCGGTCGGGCGACGTGCCGAGCTGGATTCGCACGTTCACGTCGGTGAGCGGCGTGGCCGGCATCGGATTCGGCAACTCGAGCTTGATCGTGAGCGGACGCGCCGTGTCACCTTGGACGAGCGTGGAGTTGCCAATGAGCACCGAGATGCTGCCGTTCGACTGCGGAACGACGCGCGCGCCGGCGATCTTTGAAAGCTCGTCGAGCTTGATGTCGCGCAGATCACGCAGATCGTTGTTGGCGTTGCCGTTGCTCTCCGACGTGACGATCCGCGTGTTCAGCTCGGCCACCTGCGCGGCGATCGAGTTGATTGTGCTGACGGTATTCTGCAGCCGCTCGATCGTGGCATTCCGCTGCTGTGTGAGCTGCGTATCGTACTCGTTGAATAGCTGCCCGACCTGACGACCACGCTGCTGCACCACGGAGCGCGCCGACAAGCTGCTCGGCGAGGCGGAGAAATCGCTCCAGGAGCCCCAGAAGGCGTCAAGCGCACTGGCCATGCCGGCGTCGCTCGGCTCACCGAACACGCCTTCCACCTGCCCCAGGAGATCGCGCCGCATGTCCGCGCTGCCGGCAAGCGTGCTCGCCGAGCGATAGCTGTCGTCGAGCAGCAGGTCACGCTTGCGGATGATCGTTTCCACCTGCACGCCGGTGCCGACGTTGCCGTACGGCATGCGAACCGGCGTGTTGGCCGCGAGGACCGCTTCCTGGCGCGAATAGCCCGGCGTCTCCGCGTTCGCGATGTTTTGCGAAATCGTCTGGAGTGCGGATTGGTGCGTGAGAAGCGCGGTGCGCGCGATGCTCAACAGGCCGGAAGACATGTCAGGCGGTCCGGTTCACGAGCACACCACGGGGCGCGCTACTGTTCGGCGCGGCCATTCCTTCGGTGGCATACGTGGTGGGCAGGGCAGGGGCGCCCACGAGGGTGCGCACATGCTGGTCTGTACTGGTCAGGGCCTCGCGAAGCAGCTTGCGGTTCATACCGACTTCGCGGGTGAGGAGATCGGCGGCCTGCGTGAGACGCAACCGCGCATCGCGTAGTCGCGCGTCGATCTGATTGCCGAGCATCTCTTCGAGCTCGCGCAGCGTGCAGTCTTCCGAGCCGCCCAGCAGGATGTTGAGCTGACGACGACGGGTACGCGCCTGGCCGAGCGTGGCCAGAATGCGATGCGTGGCGAAGGTACTTTCGTCCACTCCTTCGATGTCATCCGCCGCGACTGACGCACGCTGGCGCCGCATCTGCGCGATGAGATCGTCGAGCAGCTTCCGCTCGCTGATCAGCGCATCGTGCAGTGCGTCCAGCAGTGCCCCAGTGGGCACGCCGAGGCGTGGAGCGGTTTCTTGTGGGAAGAGTGTCATCGTCGACATCAGCGGGTGTTTGAATCAGGAGTAACCGCGGAAGGCTGAGCTACGTCAGCGGGGGTCCCGCGACGGAGTTGTCGATAGAGCGCCTGCGCGATTCCATGCTCCCATTGCTTGGGAGTCTCGGCAGCAAGGTGCTGATCCAGGAGTCCCGTGAAGATGTCTTCGCCGGCCCCTCCTGAAACGCTGCCTTCCTGCTGTGGAACGGTCTCACGCATGGCCTTGTAGAGTTGCTGCACGAACATGCCTTCGAGCTGACTGGCAGACTTCATGAGCGTGGCGTCCCGCTGGTCCGTGGCGGACAATGGGGTCGCGGGCGCACTCGTACTCTTCAGGATGCGGGCATTGATGCCGTCGATCATCGAACGATGACCTCGGCGGTGATAGCGCCCACTTCGCGAAGGGCGGCGAAGATGGCGGCGATCTCGTTGGGTGGCGTTCGCACGGCATGCAGGGCCGACGCCACGCGCTGTACGGGAATGCCAGCCGGCAAGCGGACACTGCCCGGAATCGGGGTGGTATCGTTGGCGGTTTCGGTGCCGATGGCCAGCGTGATCGCACCGTGACTCACGGTGGCCGATCCCACGATCATCTCGCCGCCGGCGACCACAGTGCCGTCCTTACCGTCGATGATGAGACGGGGACGCGACTCCGGCTTGACCGCGAGATCCCGAATGCGGGCCAGTGCCGTCGGCTTCTGCACCGAGTCGGGGAGCGTCACGATCACCGAGCCTTCGTCTTCTACGGTGGCGGTCTTC
This sequence comes from uncultured Gemmatimonadota bacterium, assembly GCA_903894655.1. GTDB lineage: Bacteria > Gemmatimonadota > Gemmatimonadetes > Gemmatimonadales > Gemmatimonadaceae > Gemmatimonas. The sequence continues at coordinate 1,931 of CAITQY010000056.1, read as the reverse complement.
TCGCCGTAGGTGGCGTTGATGGCGATGGCGATGCGAGTGGCGGTGCCGAGATCGGGTTCGCGCAGCAGCAGTCGCGAGGTGGCAACGATCGCCGGGCGCGGGAGATCGGCTTCGAGCACGCCACCGGTAGGAATGCGGGCCGACGTTTCGTGTGACGGCATGTAGCGTGTGGCGGCGCCACCGTCACTGACGAGCAGTGAGCCTTGTGCCGAGGCAAGCGGTGATCCACTGGCATCGGCTACGAGCGGCGTCATGTACAGCGTCCCACCGCGCAGCGAGCGCGCATCACCCATGGAGGCCACGTTCACTTCGAAGCGGCCACCGGCGCGCAGATACGGCGACACTTCCGCGGTCACGAGGACTGCCGCCACGTTGCGCATGCGAATGAGATCGGCCGGCACTTCGATGTTGAAGCGACGCAGGATGTTGATGACGCTCTGAATCGTGGGGCCGGCGGTCTGTCCGCCGATCGCGCGATCACCGGTGCCGTCGAGTCCGATCGCGAGTCCGTAGCCTACCAGGCGCACCGGCAGCGCGCCTTCGGCACTCGTGAGATCGCGAATCTTGATGTCGTTCTGCGCGCGGGCCATGACCGGCAACAGCAGGAGGGCGGCCGTCGAGAGGATGGTGCGTGTCATGGATACACCGAGCTGGCGCACGTGTGTGGTGGTCATGGCCAGAGCGCTCCGAGCACCTTCGTGATCATGCCTTGCTTCGGCTTGCCGAGCGGTCCCGGCGACGTGTAGCCCAGCTGCGCATCGGCCACGCGACTCGATTCGATCACGTTGGAGGTGGACACGTCCTGGGCGCGCACCCAGCCGGTGAACTCGATATCCTGCAGCGCCTTGTCGATGTCGATCTTCTTGGTGCCCTTGAGTTGCAGCAGCCCGTTGGCGCCGACGGCGACCACGCGCACGCTCATTTCGTTCTGAAAGCGATTCTCGCGACGGGCCGATCCGCGCTGCTGCTGATCGGCGTTGTTCCGTGTGTCGAGGCCGACCTGTTTGGAGCTGGTGGGGAGCTTGGCGTTCACCGACAGGCCGCGCGTGCGCGAGTCGGATGCCGAGTTCTCTTTGACCGCCGTGGAGATCGTGTAGTCGTCGATGAGAATCGTGATGATGTCGCCAACGGCGAAGCTGCGCCGATCGGCGGTCCACGATTCACGCGGCTTGATCGGTGCGACCGGTGGCACGGTCGACGCACTCGTGGCGGCGCTCGCCGCTGCCTGCGCCAACAGTGGATGCGCCGAGATCGCGAGGGCGACGGCGACGCTCGTGGTGATAACCAAGCGCATGGGATGCATCGAGACGGTCCTCACCGAATGGGTCTTCATTTGAGGCGAACGGTGTTGGGCCCGGCAGCGATGCCGTCGAGCCGACGTGTGGGATCGATGCGCACGCCGACGGGTGCGCCGATGGCGGCGGTGTTGGTGGCGATGCCGGTGACGACCACGCGCAACGGGCCATCCTGCCAGATCGCGGTGACGCGCGTGCCACTGGTGATCACGGGCGGCGGCATCACGGCTGGTGCGCGCAACAGTTCACCGAGGGCGATGTTGCGGCGCGTGACCCAGCCGGGCAGGGCGCGCGTGGTGTCAGGGGCGAGCGAGGTCCAGCGCCAGACGATCGTCGTGTCCATTGTCGCGATATCGCTCGCCTGCAGCGTGTCGCCGCGAGTGAGCGCACGCGCGGCGACCGATACCGTGATCGTGCGTTCCTGCGCGCCGAGCACGGAGGCCGTGCCGGAGGCCGCGCCGGCGAACATGCACGTCGAGATCAGGAGTCGCATGAACACGAGTTTCATGTGGCGGACTATCGGGTGATGTTGTTGGCGATCTGACCCATCTCGTCTGCCGTTTTAATGGCTTTCGAGTTGATCTCATAGGCGCGCATGGCGGCGATCATCTCCACCATCTCGGTCACGATTTCGAC
>CAITQY010000055.1 GCA_903894655.1 uncultured Gemmatimonadota bacterium | reverse complement strand
GGAATCGCACACGACCACCCTCACCGGACGCAACCATTCCCGCAGGTCGCGGCCGTCTTGATCACCCAGCGCCTCGACGCTCGCGCGCAACGCAATCGCCCGCGACTCGCGCGTGCGTGTCGCTGCACCACCGAACAGGCGTTCCGCATAGAGCCACACCAGCGGCCCCGACGCGGATAGGCCCATCGGCCGGAACACATTGAACACCAGCCGACCATCCCGTACGGCACTCACATTTTGGGTGAGCACGAAACCGGAGCCCGCCTCGACGCGCACCGAATCAATGCGCAGCGCCTCGGCGTTCCAGGTCAATCGCATTTGCAGCGCGGCCACATTCACACTCGGTGCCGCCGACAGGTCAACAGACACCGGGATTGCCGTACGCCCCGTTGCTGCCACCTGCGGCGTTCGCGTGTCGCCGACGGTCAGCTCGATGCGTTGCGCAGACACGCGTTCCGCCGTGACCGCAAGCCACAGCAGCGCCGCACCGATGCGTACCAGGCGAACGGTCACCGCAGCAGCTTGCCGTTCACGTCACGGATGCCCGACGAGGCGCGCATCAGGGTACCGGCCATCGCCCGCCCCTCCGCACTCCCCGCCACATCGAGCGTCGCGGTCAGATCGGGCAGCGCCGCCGTGGCGGAGCGCACGACCACCGAGAACGCTTCGTCGGTGCCGAACGCTTCCGTGGCGTAGGCGGCAAAGCGAATCTTCCCCTCGGCCGCCTGAGTGCTGTTCACGATGTGTACTTCGCCATCCGGTGCGGTCGGCGTGTTGACCGAGACCACGGACAGCGTGCCCTTGGTAAACGTCAGCTGGCCTTGATACGAGGCCACCTTCGCACTGCGGCCGACCACGCGCACGGTGTACACCGTCGTGCCCGGCTCCACACCGGGCGACTGCTGGACCACCGCTTGAATCGCGCCTTCAGGGAGATCGGCAATCAATTCCGGCGCCACGAGCGGACGATCTTCCGAGCAGGCAGACAGCAACGCCACAACGCACGTGAGCGCGAAACTACGCGACTGCATTTTCATGAATGACTCCGATCAGAATGACATCACGCGGCCCACGCGTTGGTGCGTGGGCCGTGCAGCCGTCAGGGATTGATGGTGACCGCGAGATTCCGCGGCGTCACCGTGATGCTGCTGCCGTTCACGTTGCCGGCTGCGCCGACACTCGCCGACACCGTCGCCGAACCACCAACCAACGGCGTTAACGTCACGCTCCGCAGCGTGAACGAGCTCGTGGTGGCGTCACTGGTGAATCCGCTCAGGCTGAGCGTGCCGTTGGCCGCATTCGTCGCGTTCACCGTCACCGAGGCTGACCCAGCCGAATCATCTGTCCAATTTCCCGCGGCATTGCTGACGTACGTGAACTTGGTGGGGTCCCACGTGACCGTGACCGTGAGCGAGGCAACGTCAAGACCTCCACGGTTCGACAAGTCAACCTGCAAGGGCACGGTGATGTTGGTGCTTACCGTCGCGGTCGTCGTCGGCGTGGCGCCGACGTTGAGAAACACACCGGGGATCGAGGCCACCGTCACGCTGCTACTCGTCACCGTCAGCGTCGGCGATGAGGTCGCAAACTGCAGCGTGTGTGCACCGGTACCGGTGATGGCCAAGTTGGTGAAGGTCGCCACGCCGTTCACCGCCGT
>CAITQY010000054.1 GCA_903894655.1 uncultured Gemmatimonadota bacterium | reverse complement strand
GGACGGCCGATGCCCTCGCTGCGTCCGACGATGTCGATGAGCCCGCGCTCGTGGAGCGACTTCAGCACGGAGCCCACGGCGACGCCGCGGATTTCTTCGATTTCAGAACGGCCGATGGGCTGGCGATACGCGATAATGGCGAGCGTTTCGAGCGCGGCGGCGGAGAGTCGCTGCGGGCGCACGGCGACCTGGGCGCGCTCGATGGCTTCGGCGAACTCGGCGCGCGTGAGGATCTGCCAGCCGCCTCCCTGTTCGACCAGCTCGACGCCATGCCCATCCACGTCGTAGTGCTCGCGCAGTTCATCGAGCGCCGCCGCTACTGCGGCCGGACTCGACTCGGCATCCAACGCCGCCAGCGCCTCCATGGCGATGGGGCGCGGAGCGGCGAACAGGGCGGCTTCAAGCAGCTTCGCTAACGGCGTCACGACAGATCTCCACAGAGCCGAAGGCGTGCTGCTGCGCGATCCGCAGTTCACCGAGCTTCGCCAATTCAAGCAACGCGAGCAGCACCGACAGGATCTGCCAGGGCTCGGCGTCACGACCAACCATATCGAACCACCGGGCCGACCGGCGCATGGCGAGCACCGCACGGACCGTCAGCATGGCGCCGGCGACATCGAGGGCACGCGGAATGACCTCATGCAGGGCGGGTTCCTTCGTCGTGCGCAGCACGCGATCGACCGCCGCCAGCAGCTCCCCGAGGGAGAGCGAGAGCGGGGCGTTGATGGGCGTGATATCGACAGCCAGCGGCACCCAACGACGGGGGAACTGATGCCGACGCTGCTCGCCACGACGCTCAAGGAGATCGACGACCTCGCGCATCTGCTGGTACTCGAGCAGGCGGCGCACGAGTTCGGCGCGGGGATCTTCCCACGCTTCCTCGCCCTCAGCCCGCGGCAGGAGCATCTGCGCCTTGATGCGGAGCAGTCGCGCGGCCATCTCGAGATAATCGGCGGCTTCGTCGAGTCCGAGCGTGCTGATGCGCGCCAGGAACTGCTCGGCAATGCGGGCCACCGGGATGTCGTAAATGTCGAGCTGTTCATCGCGGATGAGCGACAGCAGCAGATCGAGCGGGCCGGTGAAGTGGCTGAGCTCGACGACAAAGGGGGTCGCCGTGTGTTCGGCGTGGCGGAAATTCGGAGCGATCACGCGGCCTTCACGCGAAGGGGTTTGGCAGCATGTACGGGAAGTAGAACTGCTCGGCCAACGCCCGTAGAATGTACGCCGGGGCCAGCCAGAGATTCACGAGCGGTCGAGCGAACGAGAGCACGGCAAAGAGCAGGAGCAAGCCGACTCCCCCGAGGCGCTGATACTGCAGCGACCACTTCGGGGGCAGGAGATACTTGAAGACGTGCGATCCATCGAGCGGCGGAATCGGAATCAGATTGAAGGCCGCGAGAATCAGATTGATGAAGATACCGGCGGCGAGCATCTGCTGCAGCACGCCGAGGGGCCGAACGAGTGCGGGAAGATACTGCCCAAGGAGCCCCACCCCGATGATCAGGGGCACGATGAGGATGGCGATCAGGACGTTCGTGGCGACGCCCGCCAGCGAGACGATAATGTCCCCTTGGCGGTAGTTCCGATAATTACGCGGATTGACCGGGACCGGCTTGGCCCCACCAAAGATGGGCGCACCGATGAGCGCGAGCATGACCGGGAGAATGATGGTCATGAACGGATCGATGTGCTTGAGGGGATTCCAGGTGAGGCGCCCGAGCTGGTACGCCGTCATATCCCCTTGCTTGAACGCCGCATAGCCGTGCGCATACTCGTGGGCGACCATCGAGAAGAGCAGCACGGGTGCGATGAGGACGAGTTGCTGTGTAGAATCCACCGCAGCGGCGATTAGGAAAGGGCGTCCGGGTTCGGCCGACGGCCGCGCAGGACGCGAATGCAAGCAAGTGCGAACCGGAAGGTAGCCGAGGGCGGGTCGGCTGTCAAAGCGACCCGTGTGGTCGGAGATGCAGGAGGTTCTTGACCGGTGGCCGCTTTCCAGATATGTTTTTCGGTCTGTCCACAGTGGTCTGGGGCGCTGCTCCATCTGACTGTTGTCTTCGTACTTACCGATTCTACCTGCTGGGGAGTTTTCCGTGCCGAATATCAAGTCCGCGAAGAAAGACCTGCGAAAGTCGCGTGCGGCTGCGGTGCGCAATCGTGCGCAGCGTTCGGCACTGCGTACCGCCGTCAAGCGGGCGAAGCTCGCCGCCGCTGGTGCCGATGATCGCCTGTCTGCTGTTTCGCTGCTTGATCGTGCGGCGCGCAAGGGACTCATCCATCGCAACGCCGCCGCTCGTCAGAAGAGCAAGATGGCGAAGGCCGCCAACGCCGCCGCCGCGTAAGGTTCGCGTAGGTCGCACGGCATACGCGAAACGACGAAGGGCCGGACTCTCTGAGTCCGGCCCTTCGTCGTTTCCGCCTGCCCGACCGCCTCAGAAGGCGGCGAGTTCTCCGCCGCAGCGTTCACAGTACCACTCGGTGGGCAAATTCATCGTGCTGCACTCGGTGCAGCGCAACGTCTTGAGCGGTTCGTTGGTCGGTACGGCGTTCGGCACCGGCGACAGAGCGGGCGACGAGTGAGCCGGCGTCGGGTCGGTGACTGACCGCAGGAACGCGAGGTCATCGAACGTATCGTCGGCGTTCGGCGAGGACGGCATCGACATGGACGACGCACCAAGCCCATCGAGCTCGACCTCAATGCCTTCGAGCGATCGGGTGAAGGTGGGGTCTGGCGTGCCCGGAGCCTCGTCGAACATCTGCAGGGCGTCGTGGAACTCCGTGGATCCCTGATCATCAGCCGGTTCCGGCGTCGGCACCAGCTCGGGCAGCTCGGTCACCAAGCGCACGTCGGACAGCATCTCAGGCGACGCAACGATCGCGATGTCGACATCGGCGAACGGTGCGGCAGCCGGCGGAGTGACCGGAGCCACCACAGGCGGGGCCACCACAGGCGGGGCCACCAGAGGCACGCTGCTGGCGCTGGCGAGCAAGGTGCGGATCTCGTCGATCTCGGTGAGCAGACCGCCACGCTGTTCGCCGAGGGAGGCGATCTTCGCTTCGCCGTCCTGACGCACGGTCTCCCAGCGATTGTCGTCATACTCGCCGACGGCCGTGCGCAGCATCGCCTCGACCCGCTCGTCTTCGAGGGTGGCCAATTCAGCCTCGAGGGCGCTGAGCCGGCTGTCGAGCGCAATGCCGTGCGTGGAGAGCGCGCCGACGTGCTCGCGGAGCTGCGCCATGACGGCATCGCGACGTGCGACATAGTCGCCGTGGACCCGATCGAACACGTGACTCGGGGTCTCTGCACGACGCGCGTCGAGCGCGGTCAACCAGTCATCATAGCGTTGCCGCTCGGCAACGAGCGACCGGACTTCGTCGATGGACACTGCTCGAGACTCCGTCATGTGAGGGCGCTGCTGAATGAACGAACCGACTCCAGGTGAGACTCAGACGAATGATGACTGCGGTGGATCACGCCCCAGTGTGACACAGGTCGCACTGTTCCGTCAGCTGCTGTTCGTCCGCGCTGCATCCTCGTACCGGGGATGCAGCGACGCAAGCACCGCAGCTTCCGCGGCAGGCAGCGCCTGTGCGCCTCCTAACAGGCGCGCCACGGCGAGAATACGCGCGGATTGCTCCACGCTTTCCATCCGCAGCAACGCGTCTTCGATGGATCGACCAACGGCGGTGACTCCATGATTCGCCAACAGGAAGACGTCGTGGGCCGCGAGGAACGGACGCATGGCGTCGGCGAGAGCCGGCGTGCCCGGACGCCCATAGGGCACCAGCGCGATCGGCCCCACGACGACGGGCAACTCCGGCAAGACGTCGGCGGGGATGGGAATTCCGGCGGCGGCGAACCCGGTGGCTGCCGGGGGATGGGCATGCACGATGGCCTGCACATCGGCGCGAGCCGCATAGCAGGCGAGATGCATCCCCAATTCCGACGAGGGGCGACGCGTCGTGTCACGCGACGGGGTGTCACCCGGCTGGCCGTGGAGCTGTTGCTCGTGACAGAGCGTACCGTCGGCGTGCACCCGCAGCACGTGGCTGTGGTCGACGGCACCTTTGTCGACGCCACTGGCGGTGACCAACAGGTCACCGTTGGGAAGCCGGCAAGAGAGGTTACCCTCCGCCCCGGCCAGCAGGCCGCGCGCGTGCAGTCGCCGACAAGCGGCGGCCAGCATGACGCGCAGTCCCTGCTCGTCGGTCACCGGCGTCTCAGGTGGCGCGATAGACTACGCGACCACCGACGATCGTGAGCCGGGCCTGTCCGGTGAGCTGGTGGCCCCCGTACGGCGTGTTGCGGCCCTTCGACTTGAACGCCTTCGGGTCGACGGTCCAGGTGCGATTGGGATCGAACACCGTGACGTCGCCGAGGCTCCCTCGTGCGAGGGTCCCGCCCGGCAGATGGAAGACCTTGGCCGGCTTGCAGCTCATGGCATCGACCATCTGCGACATCGTCATGATGCCGCGATGCAGCAGATACGTGCAGTTGATGCCCAGCGCCGTCTCCAGGCCGACGATGCCGTTGGGGGCATCGGCGAACTCGCGTTCCTTTTCGTCGTAATGGTGCGGTGCGTGATCGGTGACGAGCAGATCGATCGTGCCGTCGGCTAGCCCTTGCTGCAGCGCTTCCACATCGGCCGCGGTGCGCAGCGGCGGATTCATCTTAGCGTTGGTGTTGTAGCCTTCGACCGCATCTTCGGTCAACGAGATGTGGTGCGAGCAGACTTCTGACGTGACGTTGATACCGCGCTCCTTGCCCCAGCGCACAAGCTCGACGGAGCCCTTCGTGCTGAGATGGCACAGGTGGATGTGCCCACCGGTGCGCTTGGCGAGGAGAATGTCGCGAATGACGTAGATCTCTTCGGCCTCGGCGGGGATGCCCTTGAGACCG
>CAITQY010000053.1 GCA_903894655.1 uncultured Gemmatimonadota bacterium | reverse complement strand
GCTCGCGTCCGCCAAGCGCGAGGCGCAGAACGCGTTCGGTGACGATGCCGTATACATCGAGAAGTACATCGAGGGCCCACGCCATGTGGAGATTCAGGTGCTCGCCGACATGCACGGTAACGTCGTGCATCTTGGTGAGCGGGAATGCTCGGTGCAGCGTCGTCACCAGAAGATGATCGAAGAAGCCCCCAGTGTCGCCGTGTCGCCGGAGTTGCGCGCGCGGATGGGCGCGACGGCGGTCGCGGCCGCCCGTGCCGCAGGCTACGTCAACGCCGGGACCTGCGAGTTCCTGCTGGACAAGGATGGGCAGTACTACTTCCTCGAGATGAACACGCGCATTCAGGTGGAGCATCCTGTCACGGAACTCGTGATGGGGCTCGATCTGGTGCAGTGGCAGATTCGCGTGGCCGCCGGAGAGGTGCTGCCGTTCGCGCAGAAGGATTTTGCCCCGCGAGGCTGGGCGATGGAATGCCGCATCACGAGCGAGGATCCGGCGAACGGGTTTCTGCCGAGCACCGGGCGTATCGAGTATCTGCATCTGCCGACTGGGCCGGGTGTGCGCTGGGACGGTGGTATCGAGTCGGGTAGCGAAGTCGGCCTGCATTATGACCCGATGCTGGCCAAGCTGATTGTGCATGCGCCGACGCGCGAGCTCGCCATTTCGCGCATGCGACGGGCGTTACGGGAGCTCACCATCGATGGCATCGAGACGTCGCGGAGTTTTCATCTGCGCGTGATGGATCACCCCGATTTTCAGCGTGGCGATATCACCATTCAATGGCTCGAGCAGAACCTGCCCGCGTTGACGGCGCCGGCGACGGATCGCGAATCGATTCGACTCGCGGCCATTGCAGCGGCGCTCGTCGCGCACGAAGAGCGCCGCGCCGGAAGCGGTGCGGCGACGATGTCCTCGGCGTCCAACGCGTCGACCGCTGGCGGTGACGAGCGGCGTGGCGTGCCCGGTCCGACGTGGCGCGACGTGGCGCGGCGTGAATCGCTGCGGTCCTCGTGAGCAAGAAGCGACCGGATCGCCGCGCGGGACGCGGGTCGACGTCCGGCGCCTCGCGCCCGGGGACGTCGTGGCATGGCGCGCGCCGTGTGTCGGAGAAGCCGTCGGTGGAGGAGATCGCCACGATGACGATCGACCGCATCGCCACGGGTGGCGATGGCGTTGGCCGGGCGAACGGATTGGCGTGTTTCGTGCCGCGCACGGCACCAGGTGATGTGGCGCAAGTCGCGTACGTGGCGCACGCGCGACACGGTCGTGGGCGCGTGCTGCAAATCGTGACACCGTCTTCGCATCGCGTCGAGGCGCGATGCGTGCATTACGAGCGTGACCGATGCGGCGGCTGTCAGCTGCAGCATCTCGATGACGCGACGCAGCGCGAAGCGCGTCGCCACATCGTGCAGGACGCCCTGTCTCGGATCGGGAAGCGAACGATCGAGCTGCCGGAACTGGTGACCGGCGAATCATGGGGCTACCGCGGACGACTGACGCTCATGCTGTTGCCGCGCGGCCGTGGGTGGACGGGCGGGCTGCATCCCCATGATGACGCGGCGCGCGTGTTCAATCTCGAGGAGTGCCCGATCGCGAATCCCGTGC
>CAITQY010000052.1 GCA_903894655.1 uncultured Gemmatimonadota bacterium | reverse complement strand
GGCCGACCGTACGCCAGCGCATGCCGGCCACGGCGGCGGAGTCGAGCGACTGCGCACCCAGCTCGGGAGCGCCCAGGGACTGGGCACCCACGAGCACGCTGCCAGCCAGCCACGCGAGGGAGGAAATTCGAGACATAGGGGAACGGTGGAGGAAGTCTTGCGGGGTCACCATAGAAAACGTACGCCCCCCCCTGCACGTTTAGCCAATGATCCCTGCTCTCGGTTTTGCCGCGCTGGACGCCACCTCCCCGATGACGCCGTGGCGCTTCACGCGCCGCGCACCCGGCCCGCGCGATGTCCAGATCCGGATCCTGTTCTGCGGCATTTGCCACTCCGATCTGCACACGGTCCGCGGGGACTGGGGGCCGGTCGCGTACCCGCTGGTTCCCGGCCACGAAATCGTGGGGCGCGTCGTCTCGACGGGTGCTGACGTGACCCGATGGCGCGAGGGGGACCTGGTCGGGGTGGGGTGCATCGTCGACAGTTGCCGCACCTGCCCGTCCTGCGAGGAGGGGCTGGAGCAGTACTGCGAGGAGGGGATGACCGACACCTATGCCTCGCCCGATCGGCAGTCGGGGCTCCCCACGCAGGGGGGCTACGCCGACGTGATCGTCGTCGATGACCGCTTTGTGTTGCGCATCCCGCCCGGACTCGACCCCGCCGGCGCCGCACCGCTGCTCTGTGCCGGCGTCACCACCTACTCGCCGCTCCGCCACTGGAAGGTCGGCCCCGGAAGCCGCGTCGGCGTGGTGGGCATGGGCGGACTCGGCCACATGGCCGTGAAGCTCGCCGCCGCCATGGGCGCCCATGTAGTGGTGCTCACCACCTCGCCGGACAAGCTCGCCGACGCCCGGCGGCTCGGGGCCCATGACGTCGTGCTCTCCACCGACCGCAACGCGATGACGGCGCATCGGAGCACACTCGACCTCATCCTCGATACCGCGAGTGCGTCGCACGACCTCCGCCCCGCCTTCTCGCTGCTGCGGCGCGACGGCGCCCTCTGCCTGCTCGGCGCCTCGCCGGAGCCACACCGTGCGCCCTCCACGTCGTCGTTCATGATGAAGAGGAAAACACTCGCGGGATCGTTGCTCGGCGGCATTCCGGAAACACAGGAGATGCTCGACTTCTGCGCCGCGCACGACATCGTCGCCGACATCGAAGTCATCGCCGCGTCGGCCATTCACGACGCGTATGAGCGCATGCTCACGTCCGACGTGAAGTACCGGTTCGTCATCGATATCGGCACGCTCCACGGGTGATCACCCGTCCCGCTGCTGACGTCGGCGGGTCGCTTCCGTTAGCATTGACAGATGTCGCCCGCACTTCTTACGGAAGGGCCTGACCCGGGTTCGATCCTCGTTGTCGCAGACGACGCCGATCTTCTGGACACGCTCACACACACCCTCGGTCCCATTTGCCGTGCGGTGCGCACGGTGTCCACACGCACCGACGCCATCCGCGAGTGCACGAACCAGTCGCCCGACCTGGTGCTGCTCGATCTCGGCCTACCCGACGGTGACAGTGCCGAGCTGCTGCGCCGACTGCGCGCCCTGACCGACGTGCCGATCATCGTGCTGTCGGAGCGGGTGGAAGAAGAAGAAAAAGTCGCACTGCTTGACGCGGGCGCCGACGATTTCATCATCAAGCCCTGCGGTGCCGACGAGTTACTGGCTCGTGTGCGCGGCCAGGTGCGCCGATCGGCCACCTCGATGGCCGCTCGCTCGTGGGCGCGCATCGTGACGGACGGGGTCGAGATCGACCTCATCGCGCAACGTGTTGTCCGGCACGGTGAGCCGCAGCGCCTCACCCCCACCGAATGGGCATTGCTGCGCGCGCTCGTCCTGCATTCGGGCCGAGCGCTGTCGCCGCGCGAGTTGTGGGATCTCGTGTGGGCTCGCGAGTTCGGCGACTTCGCCACGCACGTGCGGGTGCACATGACGCACCTGCGACGGAAAGTCGAGCCCGACCCGTCGATGCCGCGCCTGATCATTACCGAGCCCGGCGTGGGCTATCGATTCGTCGGCCCCAGCTAGGCGAACCGGCGCACGAGACCGGCGCTACTTGACGCAGGTCTCGAACAGATTGCGCTGCGCATCCTTCGGCGTCTTGATGCTCTGGTAGAACTCGTCGTAGTACTCCAGCGTACTCTTCACCTTGCCGGGCGAGATCAATTGGCCGATCTCATCGCGATAGAGCGCGTAGATCGCGTCTTTCTTCGCGACGAACTGTGCGAACGCTTTCGGATAGGCCGGCTGATGCGCGCAGTAGCCACGGAACTGCCGGTCACGCACGCGCTTCACCGCGAGTGACGGATCGACACTCGCGTACGGCGCGTCGATCACACCGGCGAAGTCGAAATCGTACGAGACCGGGAGGTTGTAGCCAGACGCCTGCGCGATGACTTCCCCGTTGTGCAGGCCACTGAAGGAGAAGTCGGTGTTGCCGATCAAGTACTGGAAAGTGAACGTGAGCGCGGAGGTTTCCGGATCGAGATCGTCGGCTGTGGCTCCCTTGCTCTCAACAATCATCCCGTTCACCCGACGCGCGACCTGCTCAGGATCCTCGACCAGAAACGAGTAGCGCGTCACCTCGACTTTACCGGTTGCGCTGTCGGCGTACGCGACGCGCACCAGCCGCACCTTGTGGCTCACATCGGTGACGAGGCGATTGATGCGATAGAGTTGCGCCTCCTGCAGCACAAACTGTTCGTAGCTGTCGAGATTGCGGCAGTACGTGACCAGCTTCGGCTCGTCGAGATCTTCCAGCAGCGTCCCCTTGCCTGCCTTACCCGCGACCTTGATGCGAAGGGGCGGATAATCACAGTGTTTAAGGCGCCAGACACCGCGCGTTTTCACGCGCACCGGCACCGTGACGGTTTTCCCGTCGGCGCCGGTAGACGTGATCGTAGCCGTGCGCCACGGCGCGTCGGCCATCTTGTCCTTCTTGATCTGCTTGATGTTCGTCGTCAGCGTGAGTTCGAGCGGCTTCTCGCTCGCGAACATCGGTGGCGCCGGCATCTTCTTGGGCTTGGTCGGCCCGGCCGCCTTGAGGCTGTCGGCCGCCGCCTTCGCCTCTTTCGGCTTCTTGGGCTTCTTGCCGGCATCCTGCGCCTGGGCCAGCGATGCGCCGGCCACGAGGAGGAGGGCGGCGGCAGCACGCATCGTTCGGATCGACGTGCGACGCAGTGTACGCATCATGAGTGTGGAACTCCCTGACAGGGTGGTCATACCACTTCCGCGCTGGCGATCTGCGTGGCGCCGGCGGCGCGCACCAGCGCGAGCAGATCCTCCGGTCCGGTTTTCTTGCGCAACTGAATCCGATACTCGAGCACCGAGGTGCCATCGTTCGATTCCATGCTGCCGAAACGCCACGACTTCGTGAACTCCTGCAATCTCGGCTCCAGCACACGCCGCAGCGCCGTGGCATCGTCCGTCTGCACCCGGAGAATGCGCTCCTCCTGCACCACCGGCATCTCAGACGTCTGATGGTTGGCCTGCGCGCGCTTCCAAGCCCGCTCGGCGATGCCCTCGAGCTGCTCACGGGTCATGTTCTTAAGCACTTCATCATCGACCCGGGCCACAAACGTGCCGGTGCGCGCGAGGTTCTTGGCGCGGCGGAGCCGCTGTTCCGCGATGCGCCCGTCCATCTCGACCGGTGCGCTGCCGAAGTCGGTGTACCACAGAACCAACGTGACGGCGTTGAAGAGCACCGAGAGCACGGCCGCCACCGGTAGATTCACCGCCGACGACAAGCCGATCGCGGTGGCGAGAAACACATCCACGGCGTCTTTACTGTCGTCGAGCGTGTTGCGAAAGCGCACGGCGGCCACGATACCCGCCAGACTGAAAGCCAGTGCCAGCGAGTACTTCACCAGC
>CAITQY010000051.1 GCA_903894655.1 uncultured Gemmatimonadota bacterium | reverse complement strand
GCGACTGGTGGCGAGAGGCGGGTTCGTCGGGCAGCTTCCGTGCAGCCGTTTCCCACCCTTACTCCCCCCCATGACGACTCCGGCCGAAATCGCCGATGCGCTGCGCGCGACCTCGTTCCTCGAGGGCTTTACCGACGCGCACCTCTGGAAGCTTTCGCGGCACGTCACGCCGCTGACCCTGGTTCCCGACGAGACCATTTTTTCCGAAGGGGAGGCGCGTCAGCGCTTCGCGATGCTGATCAGCGGCGCGGTGGCCATCGAAAAGTCGTCCGACGGCCGCACCACCCGCCTCGTGACACTCGGCGCCGGCGAAGCAGTGGGTGAGGGGTTGCTGCTCGATGACTCCGCCCACGGCACCACCGCGCGCGTGATCATGCCCGGCATCGCGATGGTGCTGGCCCGCGCCCAACTCGATGACATCACGCGTGAAGCACCACAGCTGTACGCCGCACTCGTGGCCCGCGCCGCCCGCTCGATTTCCATGCGCCTGCGCCGCGCCGACGCCACGCTCGTGGGTCGAGGACGCACGCTCGGCTTCGGCGGCCATCGCACCCGCCAGGAGCACGACCTCCTTGGCGAACGCGACGTGCCCTACGAGGCGCTGTACGGCGTCCAGACCTTGCGCGCGCTCGAGAATTTCCCGATCACCGGCATTCCGCTGCGCGAATTCCCGGTACTGATCGAATCGCTGGCGGCGGTCAAAGAAGCCGCCGCGCAAACGAACTTCGAGCTCGGCCTGCTGGAACCGGAGCATGCCGAAGTGATCATCCGCGCCGCCCGCGAAATACGCGCCGGACGGCATCATGAGCACTTTCTGGTAGACATGATTCAGGGAGGCGCCGGGACCTCCACCAACATGAACGCCAATGAAGTGATCGCGAACCGCGCGCTCGAGCTCAGTAATCAGCACCGTGGCGCGTATGAGGTGATCTCTCCCAACGATCACGTCAATCTCAGCCAGTCCACGAACGACGTGTATCCCACGGCCGTCCGCATTGCGTTGCACAAGAGCCTCTCGGGCTTCCGGCTCGAATTGGCGCGCCTGGCCGACGCCTTCGGCGCCAAGGGCGTGGAGTTCGCGCCGCTGATCAAGATGGGCCGCACGCAGATGCAGGACGCCGTGCCGATGACGCTGGGTCAGGAGTTCATGGCGTTCTCGCACACGCTGCAGGAAGACGTGGACCGCCTGGGCGAAGCACAATCGTTGATTTGCGAGATCAATCTCGGCGCGACGGCGATCGGCACCGGCATCAATGCACCGCCGGGCTATGCCGAGCTGGCGTGCCGCCATCTCGCCGTGATCGCCGACGTCCCCGTGGTCACCGCGTTCGATCTCGTGGAAGCCACCAGCGATACCGGCGCCTTCGTGCAGCTCTCGGGCGTCATGAAGCGCACGGCCACCAAGCTGTCCAAGATCTGCAATGATCTCCGGCTCCTGTCGTCGGGGCCGCGGGCCGGCTTTGGCGAGATCAACCTGCCGGCCATGCAGCCCGGATCGTCGATCATGCCGGGCAAGGTCAACCCGGTCATTCCCGAAGTCGTCAATCAGGTGTGCTTCGAAGTGATCGGCGGTGACGTAACTGTGACGATGGCGGCCGAGGCTGGACAGCTCCAGCTCAATGCGTTCGAGCCCGTGATCGCGTATCGTCTCTTGCGTGGCCTCGACATGTTGCGCAACGCCTGTATCGTGCTGCGTGAGCGGTGTGTAACCGGCATCACCGCGAATGCCGACCGCATGCGTTACTTCGTTGAGCATTCCATCGGGATCGTGACCGCGCTGGTGCCCGTGCTCGGCTACGAGATCGCGACCGATATTGCGAAGACGGCCCTCGCCAGCGGACGCGGGGTGTTCGACCTGGTCCTCGAGCGGAAGCTGCTCACACGCGAGCAGCTCGATGAGATTCTCAATCCGGCGGCGATGACCGCGCCGCGCGACACACAGGAATTCAGCACCGTCACCATTCCGTCGGCGTAGGCAGCGTCGGGGACTCCGGCTTCCGGGGTACCCACGCTCGTCCGGGTCGGCTCGCCAGTCACTTTCTCCACGCTATGCACTCAGCTTCGTCGTCTCAGACTCGCCTCCCGTCGATCCTGCGTCGTTCCCGGGCCATCGTGCTTACGCTGGCGCTGGCGGCGTGCGGCGGCGACCCCGCGGGTCCACCGGTGGTGGTGAATCCGCCCACCGTGCGAAGCGTCGCGGTGACACCCACGGTGGCCACCATCCGCGTGGGTGAAACGCAATCGCTCAACGCCGTGGTCGACGCCATCAACGGCGCTGGTACCGGCGTCACCTGGACCAGTGAGTCCCCCGCGGTCGCCAGCGTGAACGGCACGGGGCTCGTGACCGCGGTCGCGATCGGCACCGCTACCATTCGCGTGACCTCCGTGGCCGACACCCGCGTGAGTAGCACGGCTATCATCACGGTGCAAGGGATCCGCAACGTCTCCATCACCCCGGCCACCGTATCGCTGGGCACCGGACAAACGCAGGCGCTTCAGGCCACGGTGCAGATCGATGCCGGGCTCCCCACCACGGTGATCTGGCGCACGAGCGCCGCCACGATCGCCAACGTGTCGGCGGCGGGTGTGGTATCGGGTGTCGCGCAGGGGACGGCGACGATCACGGCGGTCTTGGTCGGTGACACCACGCTGCGGGCCACCACCACGGTGAACGTGGTTCCCGTTGTACGCGCCGTCGCCATGACCCCGACCACGGCCTCGCTATTCATCAACGCCACGCAGCAGCTCACCGCGACGGTCACGGCCGACGTGGGCGCCGCGCAGACGCTGACATGGCGCTCCAGTAATCCCGCCGCGGCCACCGTGAGTGCCACCGGCCTCGTGACCGCGGTGGCGCTGGGCACCACCACCGTCACCGTGCTGTCCACCGCCGACACCCTCCGCCGCGCCACCAGCGCGATCACGGTGGCGCGGCGTCCGGGCACGGTCAGCATCACCCAGCGCAACGTCGGCATCAACATCGGCACCAGCACCACGCTCACGGCGGTGGTCAATGCCGATCCGGGCGTCGCCACTGGCGTCACGTGGAGCTCGAGCGCGGGCAGTGTCGCCACGATCAGCGCACAGGGCGTCGTGAGCGCCGTAAGCCTTGGCAGCACGCTGATTACCGCCACGTCGGTGGCCGATGGCACCAAGCGCGACACGGTTACGCTGAATGTCGTGCCGCGTCTGGGCACCGCGTGGAGCGCCTCGCGACTGGGCGGCGCGTTGCGCGACGATCTGCTGTCGATTTACGCCGTGAGCGCCACGAACGTGTTCGCCATCGATCTGCAAGGCGACATCTATCAATGGAACGGCACCACGTGGGCGCTGTCGCTGTCGAACAGCACCGATTACCAGGCGCTCCACGGCTCATCGGCCACGAACATCATCGCGGTGGGCATCAACGGCGGCATTGCGCGCTGGAACGGCACGGCGTGGAGCACGATGACCTCGGGTACCACGCAAACGCTCAACGCCGTCTGGGTGGAGAGCCAAACCGTCGCGTGGGCGGCCGGCACCAACGGTACCGTGTTGCGGCTGGCCACCAGTACGTGGAGCAGGGAAACCACCAACTCCACGCAGACCCTGAACGGCGTGTGGGGCGGCGACAACGTGGTGTACACCGTCGGCGCGAACAGCGAGGTGCTGCGTCGCGTCGGCAGTACGTGGGCGCGCCTCACCGTGCCGAGTTCGGAACTGCTGTACGGCGTGCATGGACAGAGCGCCACCGACGTGGTGATCGTGGGTTCGAACGGTACGCTGCTGCGCTGGAACGGCACCACGTGGTCGGTGCTCAGCGTGGGGGGATTGGCCGGCAACCTGTATCAGGTGAGCGGTTCGGCGGCCAACGGGGGCCGACGCTATGTGGTAGGCGATGGAGGCGTGGCGCAGCTCGACGGTACCACCGCGACGCTCGTGAACACGCCCTATGCGCCACAGCTCTTCGGCATCAGTGTGGATGCCGCGGGGACCGCGTGGACCAGCGGCGAACGTGGCGCGGTGTTGCGCAGTGCCGATGCCGGCGGAACACCGTGGACCACGAACAACCTTGTGCCTGATCTGCTCGACGTGTGGAGCACGGCCGCCAACAACGCGTGGGCGGTCGGGGAATTCGGCTTCGTCTACCGCTGGAACGGGGCGACCTGGACGCGGCAGCAAACGCCGACCGTCGCCGCGCTGCTGACCGTATGGGCCGTCGGCGCCAACGACGCGTTCGCCGGCGGCGAGGACGGCGTGATGCTGCGCTGGAACGGGACGACCTGGAGCCGCGTCGACTTTCCGAGCACCAGCACCGTCTCCGCCCTGTGGGGCACTGCCGCGAACAACGTGTATGCGACCACGAGCGCCGGAGACATTTTCCGGTTCAACGGGACCACGTGGACGCTGAGCGCCACCGCCAGCGGCCCGCTCTGGTCGATCTTCGGCGCCTCGGCGAATGATGTGTATGTGGCCGGGGAGAACGGAGTGATCCTGCGTCAGACCGGGGCAACATGGACCGCACTCCCCGCACCGCCGGCCGGCACGCTGACCGGCGTATGGCTGACCGGCAGTACGAGTGTCTACGTCTCCGGCCTCACCAGTACCAGCACCGCGGGCGTCGCACTGCGGTACAACGGCAGCAGCTGGAACTCGCTGCAACCGAATGCGCCGCCACTCACGGCGATGTGGGGACTGACCGAGTCCGACCTCTTTGCGACGGGTGACGCCGGCACCCTGTTGCGCTTCAACGGCAGCACCTGGTCCACCGTCCCAACGGGCACGACCGATTTGCTCTGGTCCATCTCCGGTACCGCCAGCGCCGCGGGCGGCGGCTTCGCCGTGGGGCTGAACAGCACGGTTGTCGCCAGCAGCAACACCGCGGCCCTACGGGCCGGTGGCACCGCCGCAGACGGACGCACAACCGGCACACTGGAACCGTCGCCGGCCGCATGGGGCGCGCCCTCGCGCGGTCCCCAGCCGCATGGAGCCGCGCGCACCAGACGTCGCCGGTAGCGTTTACCGGCCGGCACAACCGACGCCGTGACGGTTGTGCCGGTGCTGTGACACCGTCACTGTGCTGGCACATGTGTCAGTGCCAGATCGCGCCGTGGGTCGTCTAAGAACCGAATGGTTCCCGTGACGACCCGCGGCGCATCGTGGGTATTCGCGCGGAGCCGAACGACAGCGAATTCGCCCTTCGACGGTACGTGCCCCCGCTATGCTTCCTCCCTTTTTCTCTCGTTCCGGATTCCGCCGCCTTGCGCCGCGTTGGGTTGGCGTGCTCCTGCTGGCCGCTCCTGTGCTCACGGCCTGCGCCGGCGTGGCAGACGGCATCACTGGGACGAATGGCAGCACGCCCGCCAAGGTCGAACTCTCGACCGGCCCGGTGAACCTTGCCGCCATCGGTGCGTCGGAAGTGCTTACCATTTCGGTCCGTGACGCGGCCGGCACGGTGATCAGTGCCCCCACGGTGAGTTGGAGCAGCGACGACATCACGGTCGCCGATGTTGCCGGCTCCGGCACGACGGCCGTCATCACCGCCCGCGCCCCCGGCCGGACCGTGGTGCGAGCGCGTGTCGGCACACTATCACTGGAAGTCGCCGTCGCTGTGCTGGCCGTGCGCACGATTACCATCGCGCCCCTCGTGGCGACGATCCGTGCAGGGGACCCGCATCGGTTCACTACCTCCCTCGATGCCGATAACGGCGCCGTGACTGCCCTGCGCTGGAGCTCCACGGATCCGTCCGTTGCCTCGGCCAACAGCGAGGGCGTCGTGACCGGCGTAGCGCCCGGCAGCACCGTCATCCGCGTCCAGTCGATCGCGGACCCACGCGTCGTGGCGACCGCGCAGCTGTTCGTTACCACCGCGCGCAGCGTCGCGATCGCGAGTACCACCTCCACGCTCTGGGTCGGTGATCGCCAGACCGTGCCCGCGACCGTCGACGTCGACAGCACCGAGTCACGTGCCCTGAGCTGGTCCAGCGAGGATGCGTCGGTCGCGTCGGTCGCCGGCGACGGCACGATCATGGCGCTCACCGTCGGACGCACGGTCATTCGTGCGTTCGCGGTCGCCGATCCACGCGCGCGCGATTCGCTCATCATGACCGTCCTTCCCGCCCGGACGGTGACGATCAACCCGGGGGCCGTCGCGCTCGGCGCGGGTGAGAGCCGTCTCCTGCGAGCGCAGGTCACCATCGAATCGGGGCTGAGCACCGACGTCATTTGGCGCTCCGCGAATCCGTCGGTCGCCATCATTGGGCAGACCGGTCAGCTCACCGCTGTCAGCATGGGGACCACCACGATCTCGGCCATCGCCGTCGCCGATACCATGCGGCGCGCAACCGCGACGGTCACCGTAGTGCCGGTCGTCCGCGACCTCGAGGTGACGCCAGCCGCCGTGTCGATCATCATGGGAGAAACACGGCAACTTGCCGCGTCGGTCAGCGCTGACGCCGGACTCACTCGCGCGGTGCTCTGGCGGTCAGGAAATCCGGCGGTCGCTTCCGTGTCGTCCACTGGGCTTGTCACTGGTATCACCGCCGGTACGGCCATGCTCACGGTGATCGCGCAAGCCGATACCACGCAGCGGGTCACAGCACTGATCACCGTGCGCGCCGCCCCAACCGTGACGGTCTCACCGAGCAGTGTCACCCTGGGGCTGGGTGAACAGCGTGCCCTGAGCGCGGCCGTGCAGGCCGAGGCGGGGGTCAGCACCGAGGTCCGTTGGCGCACGTCCAACGCCTCGATCGCGTCGGTCTCTGCCAGCGGCGTCGTCACGGCGGTCGCCTACGGCGCGACCACGGTCTCCGCGATCTCGCTGGCCGATTCGACGCGGCGGGCCGCCGCGACCATCATCGTCTCGCCGGCCGTGAGCAGCATGGCTATTACTCCGGCGACGAGCACGGTGGTGCTTGGTGATGTCCGTCGCCTCGCGGCGACCGTTCTCGGCGATGTCGGCGTCTCGACCGCAGTGATCTGGCGCACCTCGAATCCCGCGATCGCCTCGATCTCGGGGATGGGTGACGTCACCGCCTTGGCGGTGGGCAGCACCACCATCACGGCCATCGCCGCCGGCGATACCACCAAGCGCGCGACCGCATCCGTGACCGTACGCACGGCACCGACCGTGGCGGTCTCGCCCTCCACCCTCGTCCTGTCCCTCGCTGAACAGCGGACACTGGTGGCCGCGGTCACCGCGGATCAGGGGCTCAGCACCGCCGTGACGTGGCACAGCAGCAATGCGGCCGTCGCGTCGGTCACGACTGACGGAGAGGTTACCGCGACCGGCTTCGGCACCACCACGATCTCGGCCATCGCCGTCGCCGATACCACCCGTCATGCCAGTTCGACGGTGACGGTGCGCCCGACCGTCCAAGCCGTCAGCGTCGCTCCCGCCTCCGCCGCCATCCTCGTGGGTCAGACGATGCAGCTGAGCCCCACGGTCAGCGTGCAGGGATCACTGTCCGCCGCGGTCTCGTATCGCTCGAGCAACGAGGCGGTGGCGGTGGTGAGCGGCAGCGGACTGGTCACGGCGCGTGCCGCCGGCAACGCCACGATTACCGCGCTCTCGTCGGCCGACACGACCAAGCGCGCGACATCGACGATTTCCGTGTCCGGCCGACCGGTCGCGGTCTCGATCGCGCAGGGTAGTGTCACGGTCATGGTCGGGGGGACGGCACAGCTGACCGCCGCTGTTGCCGGCGATCCCGGTATCTCGACGCAGGTCACCTGGACGTCAGCGGCGCCGGGCATCGCGACCGTGAGCAGCGGCGGCATGGTGTTGGGCGCGGCCTCTGGTACCGCGCTGATCACGGCCACCTCGGTGGCCGACGTCACCAAGTGGGATACCGTGACCGTCTCCGTCGGGTCACGACTCGCCACGAGTTGGACCGCCTCCCGGCTTGGCGGCGCGCTCGTCGAAGATGTCGTGTCGATTCGCGGGTTCGATGCCGCCACCGCGTTCGCCGTGAATCAGAACGGCGACGTCTATCGCTGGAACGGCAGTCTCTGGACGTTATCCGCGCGCGGCGCGTCCTTTGGCACCCAGTTCCTCGCCGTGCATGGCAGTTCCTCGAGTAACGTCGTCGCGGTCGGGACGGGCGGCGTCATCGTGCGATTCGACGGCAACAGCTGGACGGCCACCGCGTCGGGTACCGCCAAGCGACTCAACGGCGTGTTCATGGAGAGTGCCACCAACGGGTTCGCCGTGGGCGCCAACGGCACCGCCGTTCGCTGGAACGGCACCGGTTGGAGCGCCACCACCACCGGATCGACGCAGACGCTCAACAGCGTGTGGGTGAGCGGCACGTCGGCCTTCGCGGTCGGCGTCAACGGCACCGTGCTGCGCTACACCAGTGGGTCGTGGACCCGCCAGTCATCGCCGACGACGGAAACACTCCTCGGCGTCTCGGGGCAAAGTACCGCGAATGTGGTGGCCGTCGGCACGTTCGGGACGGTCCTCGCCTTCAACGGGACCACATGGCGGGCGGTGAACACCGGCGGGATCACCGCCGACTTGTACGCGGTCAGCAGCGTCTCGGCGACGGACGCGCGCATGTACATCGCCAGCGATGAAGGCGTGCTGCTGCTGAACGGCGGATCGCTGACGCGCGTCACGACGCCGTACGCGCCGCTGATGTTCAGCGTCTCCATCGATCCCACCGGCAACGTCTGGGCGAGCGGGCAGCGCGGCAGTACCCTGCGATTGACGGGCTCGACCTGGTCGACGGTCAGCCTCGCCCCCGACCTGATGGATGTCTGGTCGACGTCGTCGTCGAATTCCTGGGCCGTCGGCGAATTCGGATTCGTCTATCGGTGGAACGGGTCGACCTGGAGCCGGCAAACGACGCCGACCACGGCGACGCTGAGTGCCGTGTGGGGCGCCAGCAGCACGGAGGCCTTTGCCGGCGGTGACAATGGCACGCTGCTGCGCTTCAATGGCACGTCGTGGGTCGCTATGTCCTTTCCCTCGACCGCCACCATCTACGCGATCTGGGGATCGAGCGCGACCAACGTGTACGCGGTCACGTCGGCCGGTGAAATCGTGCGCTTCAACGGCAGCGCCTGGTCGACGGTCACGACGACCGGATCGGCGCTGTGGGCCATTCACGGGACATCGGCCAACGATGTCATCGCGACCGGCGAGAATGGCACGGCGCTTCGGTTCACGGGGAGCAGTTGGAGCAATGTGGCCGTCAGCACGTCGGGCACGCTGGCTGGCGTTTGGTCGAGCGGCACGGGCGCCACGAGCGTCGGTGAATCGTCCGGCGGAACCGGTGGAATCGCCTTCGGCTTCAATGGAAGCACGTGGAGCAGCGTGTACACCGGGAGCAGCCGCGTGCTGACTTCGGTGTGGGGGACGGGTGCCTCGGACCTGTACGTCACGGGTGAACAGGGCACGCTGTTGCGGTTCGACGGCACCAGCTGGAGCGCGATGAGCAGCGGCACGACGGATCTGCTGTGGAGTGTGACCGGCTCACCAAGCGGGACCGGCGGCGCGTTCGCCGTGGGCTACAACAGCACCATCGCCACTGGGGCGAGCGCATCGGGGTTCACCGCTGGCATGTCGATCACGGGAAGTACCGCGCGCAGCGCGGATCTCAACCCGGCGGTCGGTGCGCAGCTTGTTCGCGGCGCGCTGCCCACTGGCGCGGCACGCAAGACCCGCCGCACGTCGCAGCGGTAACGCACCGCACCCCGGCTACTCCCGCGAGAACGCCGCCATGGTGGGTCCCATCGCGTCGATCGTCTCGCGGGCGTGCCAGCGATCCTTGCCGTTGTACAGGAACGCGAACGCGAGAATTTCGCCGTTCTCGGCCGTCACGTAGCCCGAGAGGCCGATCACGTCGTTCGTGGTGCCCGTTTTGGCGTGGAGGTTCCCCTGCGCTGGCGTGGCGCGCATACGAGTGCGCAGCAGTTCGGATTCACCAGCCACCGGCAACGACGCGTGGAAGGCGCTCCCCCAAGTGGCGCGATGGGCGTGCGCCAGCAGTTGCACCAGCGCACGCGGCGTCACGCGGTCGAGCACCGAGAGGCCGCTGCCATCGGTGACATGCACCGCGTCCGGCAAGGCGCCGACCTGACGCACCATGAAGTCGTTCAACGTCGCCGACGCGTTCTCGGCCGATCCCAGCGTTTGCTTGTCCGGGCCGCGGGCCGCACCGCGGAACAGCAGCTCGGCGAAGATGTTGATGCTCTCGCGGTTCATCGTTGAGACCAGACGGGCCAAG